>NZ_JAGSOI010000060.1 GCF_023684405.1 Methanococcoides seepicolus
AAGAGTATGGCGGCCACAGTGGCAGGGCAACTCCTGTTCCCATCCGAACACAGAAGATAAGTCTGCCCACGTTGCTTACTGTACTGAAGTACGAGAGTCTTCGGGAAATCTGCATCGCTGCTATGCTCACTATTATTAATTTGCTTTTTTGTTGCTGGATTTATGATCAATAGCTTTAGCTCTATTTTTGCATATTTAAGCAGAATATTTAGTCTAACTGATCTATTTTTGTCTTGAAAAAAGCTCGAAGGTCGCACAGTCAACAAGCTCTGATATGAAACTTCAATCGTAGCTTATATCTACTTTAATGTATATATTTACTCTTTGCAATGTCTTGTGAACAGGTCATTTATGGCACCATAATATATGGGGATGAGTTTGAAGCAATTGATGGGTATGTTTGCATAGAGGATGGTATCATAACCGAAATAGGCGAAGAACCCACAAAAAGCAAGAACATAATAGCTCCATGTTTTGTCAATTCCCATACGCATATCGGAGATTCCATATGCAAGGACCCTGTACTCGGGAACTGTGAGAACTTCAAAGTATCTAAGGACCTCGATGCTCTTGTACGACCACCGGACGGTCTGAAGCATAGGATACTTGAAAACACTCCTTACTCCGATCTGGTCAGTTCTATGAGAACTACCATTAAAGATATGCTAATGACGGGTACTTCCGCATTTGCAGATTTCAGGGAAGGCGGTGTTCTTGGGGCCCTTGCACTAAAAGAAGCTGTTTCCGATCAGGATATAGACCATATCATCCTTGGAAGGCCAAAATGCACCGACCGACCACTTGAAGAAATTATCTCTGAGCTCGGCAGGGTGCTGCAACAAGCTGACGGTCTTGGTATGAGTGGTACAAATGATCTTGATATGGACCTTCTTCGCAGCTCCAAACAAAAAGCAAAAGACTGTAATAAGTTGTTTGCGATCCATGCAGGAGAAAAGAACAACACTGATATTGACAAAGCAATTTCACTGGATCCGGACTTCCTGATACACATGACAAAAGCAATGCGTTCTGATCTGCAGACAATATCTGACGCAAATATTCCTGTAGTTGTCTGTCCACGTTCCAACTTCATAACCGATGTTGGTATGGCCCCGATCTGTGAAATGCTTGAAGCAGGAGTGACTGTAGGCGTTGGAACTGATAATGTAATGCTCAATTCCGTCAATATGTTCTCTGAAATGGAGTTCCTATCCAAGGTTTTCGGTCTTGATGATAGACAAGTATTTAAGATGTGTACGCTAAATGGAGCATCAATTCTGGGACTTGAGAATACAGGTTCCATCAAGAAAGGTAACAAAGCCGATCTTATGATATTGAATGGCAATTCCAACAATCTGGTTGGTATAAGCGATCCAATAAGCGGAATGGTCAGAAGGGGTAGGCCAGACGATATTTTATCCATAATCTATACAAACTAATGATGGTGAGGGTAACATGACTAGCGAACTGTATAAGAAAGTAATGGTAGCAACCGATGGTTCTGAACAGAACAAAAAAGCAATATCCTATGGTATTGAATTTGCAAAATTGAGTGGGGCAAAGTTGTATGTGGTCTATGTTGTGGATACAGCTGCGTTTGCTTCCATTCCAATGGATGCCGGATGGGAAATGATGTATGAACTTCTGGAAACTGAAGGCAAAGATGCATCTGATCGGGTTGTAGAGTTGGGTGAAGCTCAGGGACTGGAAATTGAGTCCGCTGTTCTGGAAGGTCATCCAAGCAATGAGATCATCGAATTTGCAGAAGGAAATGACATCGATATGATAGTGATCGGTACACTCGGTAAAAGTGGACTTGACAGGTTCCTTCTTGGAAGTGTTGCTGAAAAGGTCACTCGTAATTCTAAAGTGCCCGTACTCGTTGTACGCGGTGAAGTAAACAAATGAATTTATTGAGGTTAATTGAACATGCCTAAGGAAACACTGGTCAGAGATATTATGGTGAAGGACGTTGCATGCGTTTCCCTTCCCGGATCAAGAGATGAAGTTCTTTCCATTCTGAAAGACAAGAAGGTCTCAGGACTTCCAGTTATCAAAGATAACAAATTGGTTGGAATTGTGAGTCGTTCCAATCTTCTAAAGAAACCTACAG
Source organism: Methanococcoides seepicolus (assembly GCF_023684405.1). Classification (GTDB taxonomy): domain Archaea; phylum Halobacteriota; class Methanosarcinia; order Methanosarcinales; family Methanosarcinaceae; genus Methanococcoides; species Methanococcoides seepicolus. Next base: position 2,114 of record NZ_JAGSOI010000060.1, read on the forward strand.
AGGAACAATTAGCCCTGTTAATGGTACGTGATCCTGTCTCAATAGGACCTGAAGAGGATATTACTGTAGCAGCACGTCTTCTTTTGAAGCATGGTATCAGAAGGTTACCTGTTGTAGAAGGCGAAAAGCTTGTGGGGCTTATCACTGTTGCTGATGTAGTGGGCAGTCTGGTGGATTTGAATATCACCACTCCTATAAGTGAATATCTCAATTCCGGTGTAGGTCCGGTCTGGTATGAGACCCCACTTCCCGTTGTGGCAAGGAACATGGAGCTGGCACATGTAAAAGCAGTTCCTGTTATTGACACAAATCTCGATATCGTAGGTCTTATCACTGACCGTGATATCATAAGTGCAAGCGTCATTGAAGACTCTGTGGAAGTGTCCAATATGTCTGCGGGTGCAGATGATGATGAATGGACCTGGGAAAGTATGAGGGATACCATGAGCATCTATTACAGTGTCTCAAGGATAAAGGTTCCTTCAGTGCCTGTTAAAGATGTCATGGTCAAGGAGCTGATCTCAGCATCAAGTAATATGGGTGTCAGCGAATGTGCACTTAAGATGAAAAGGAATAGGATTGATCAGGTTCCAGTGGTCAATGCAAACCAGAAATTCATAGGCCTTTTGAGGGATCGCTATCTTTTAAAAGCCATCCTTAACGCTTGATCATAGATATTTTGAAAGGAGGTTTTCTCCTTTCGATACTTTTTTAATTTATTAACCGGATGTAATTCACATGAACAGACCATTTACCTTCATAAATTCTGCAATGTCTGCTGATGGTAAAATATCTACTAGGGAGAGAAAACAGGTACGCATCTCTGGAGATATCGACTTTGATAGGATGGATGAGCTTCGTGCATCATCAGATGCGATAATGGTGGGGGTAGGTACGGTTCTCGCAGACGATCCCAGCCTGACTGTAAAATCTCAGTCCCGTCGTGATGTTCGCAAGAGTGCAGGATTTGACGAAGACCCTGTACGTATAGTCGTGGATAGTAAAGCCCGAACGCCTCTGGATGCGGACATTTTTAAAAAGGGAACTGGTATGCGCATTGTTGCCATCTCAAGCTCTGCCCCTAAAGGAAAGGTGGATGCCCTTTCAGAAAAAGCAACAATTATCACCGCAGGTGATGAAAAGGTCGATCTTGCCCTGCTCATGGGCCAGCTAAGTTCAATGGGCATTCAAAGATTGATGGTCGAAGGCGGTGCAACTCTCAACTGGGGTTTGCTTTCCAATGGTCTTGTGGATGAGGTATTCTCTTTTATAGGTAATATCTTCATAGGTGGCAATAGCTCTCCCACTCTTGTTGATGGGGAAGGGTTCCTCAAAGGTGATCTCCTGCCTCTTGAACTGATAAGTTCCGAAACCATGGAAGAAGGTGTATTGCTCAAATGGAAAGTACTTAATAAATGACTCTTCGGAGCATCAATGCTCTTTTTTTATCCACTCGGTTTTGGGGGCACGTGTGTGAACTATGCATAACCTTTAAATGAAAAAATGTTCATAATTATTGTATTCAATAAAAATATTCTACAAAATAATTGATCCTGGTTGGTGGTATCTATGAAATTAGAGGTTCTCGTTATTACGTTATTCGCTCTGTCAGTTCTTCTTGCAGGATGTGTTTCGGATGTTACTCCTGTTGATACGGAATATGATGCAAATGAACGCGATGCTGTCCTTGTAACAGAACGACAACAAATAGATGATGCACTGGTAAACGGGCCTGTGCTTTTAAAGATAGGGGCTGAATGGTGTCCTCCATGCACTCAACTTGACCCTGTTCTCGATGAGCTTGCAAGGGACTATGAAGGCAGAGCGACTGTAATGTACATTGATTCAGAGCTCACGCCTGGTCTTGCTGGACAGTTCAGTGTTTATTCCATACCTGATACAACTGTGATAGCAGGTATCGAAGATGGAAATTATCTGTTCATGAGGCGTGATGGTGTAACCGATACTTCACGTAACAAAGCAAGGGTCATAGGATATGTCGATAAATCTGTTCTTGAACCGATACTTGATCATGCGATCGAGTATCATTCAAATATGACTGAATAAGCGAAAGTATTTCACATACACTTTATTACTTATTAGGAATGATCTTATGGATATTGGAGGGGCGACACCATTAGCAGCATTTATAGCAGGGGTGATCAGCATATTATCTCCCTGCGTTCTTCCTTTATTACCTGTTATCTTTGCTTATTCGACTTCAAAAGGTAAACTAAGACCTCTTGCGATAGTATCCGGTCTATCCTTATCATTCGTGTTCATGGGGATAATAACATCTGCCTTTGGTTCGCTTTTTCAGCAATATCTCATTTACCTTACTGCATTTGCAGGCATAATTGTCATATTGATGGGTTTGACCTTGCTTTTTAATCTTGGGACTTTCAATTTCATTGGTAGCCTTTCGGGGAAACAGTTCAAAGAGAACGGCTTAATGGGTGGTCTGCTCCTTGGTATCTCCTTAGGTCTCATATGGATCCCCTGTGTAGGCCCTATACTGGCTTCGATCTTATCCCTGGTCGCGATCGAAGGTGACCTTCTCTACGGTGCCTTCCTGTTGTTCGTATATTCAATGGGTCTTGGCATTCCCATGCTTGTAATTGCTTACTCTGTGAACATTTCCTCATCAAAGCTCAGTATGATTGCAAAGTATGATATGTATCTTAAAAAAGTAGTTGGATTCATCCTGGTAATAGTCGGGATGTGGATGCTTTACAATAATGTGCTCATCAGGCTATGAATCTGAATGGATCTGATCCGTTTAGTCACTACCAAAAATTGAACGTAGAAAGGTCAATGTGTTAATTGACCAATAATAAATTTTAAAATTAATAAGTGGTGTGAGTAGGTTTACTCACACTCACAACAGCACTTGCACTCATCCTTTTCCTTTGCAAGAGCCACAAGTTCATTGACACAAGCTACGGCCATAGGTGTTCCGCCGCGTGTACCAACACATGTGATGGATGGAACGTCCATTTTACGGACCTCTTCCTTTGATTCTGCGGAATTGACAAAGCCAACAGGTGTTCCAATGATCAGTGCCGGCTTGATGCCATGCTCGATCATTCTGCACACTGCAAGCGCTGCAGAAGGTGCATTTCCAATTGCTACTATGGAACCTTCGATCCTGTCCCTTGCCATAAGGAATCCAGCAGCAGTTCTTGTAATGCCATACTTTTTAGCAACTTCTGCGTTCTGGTCCTCATCAAGGACGCAGATCACTTCGCAATCATGCCCTTTCTTTGTAACTCCGGCTTTGACCATATTGATATCTACAAAGATCGGTGCACCGTTCTTGATGGCTTTTACACCAGCATCGATGGCATCGTCTGTATAGCGCATGATATCAGCAATGGCAGGGTCGCCTGTGGAGATCACACAACGCTGAGTGACACGTTCTTCAGGAGTCTCTTTCTCACCTTTTACAACCAGATCATGTGCAATGCGGCGACTGGTCATGTAGATGGTCTTTGCTTCATCGGTGCGAGCACCTGAATCAGAACATCCTTCTATGAGCTCTGGGTCGATCTTAACCGTCATCTCTACCAGATCTTCAAGTTCTGGCATGTCCCTTTTATTGCTATCTTCAGTAGTCATATTTCCTCTGATACCCCCTGGGTGTGATTATCTTTTCGCCGTTCTTGCTCTTCCAGATGCGTGAATCAGCATTACAGACAATTATCATTGTGCTCATATCGACCCAGTCGTTGTGATCAAGCACTTCTTCAAGAGTTGTAACGATATAGTCCTGACTTTCTCCGCGAAGTGCGTTCTTGACAAGTCCTACAGGTACGGTTCCATCCTTATGCTTCTTGATGATATCAATAGCCCTTGAGAAATTGGAGTGTCGTTGCCTGCTCTTTGGGTTGTATAGTGAGATCACGAAATCTGCTGCTGCTGCTGCATTCAGACGTTTCTCAATAACTTCCCAAGGTGTCAGCAGATCACTAAGACTGATAACAGCAAAGTCATTTACAATAGGTGCACCAAGAACACTTGCTCCAGCTGTGATCGCAGTGACTCCCGGAAGAACCTCCACATCAACTTCCAGATCAGCATGCTCAGCAACTTCCATTACGAGACCTGCCATGCCGTAAACATTAGCATCGCCGCCGCTTATCATGGAAACTACCTTGTTTTCTTTTGCAAGCTGTACTGCTTTCTTAGCACGGTCTACTTCCTTTCCCATTGCACTGCGGATTATCTCCTGGTTATCCAGAAGGTCTGCCATCTGGTCAAGATAAGTGCCGTTACCGACAATATAATCAGAATTAAGTATGACATCTCTGGCACGGACAGTAAGTTGTTCTACAGAGCCTGGTCCGATACCGATGATGAATAATTTCCCGTTTTCATTTTCATTCTGCGATTGCAATTGTGATCCTTCCATATACTTTCTTTTCCAATATCAATTTCTTATTATCAGATAATGCTAACGCTGCCGGCTCGGCAACACCTTTGAGCCCAAAGCGGCTCGCCTGTGAATCAGACGGCACATCAAAACCGTTCAGAACATCATCAGGCAGGAACTTGATCTCAAATCCCATTTCTTTGATGGCTTCTATCAGTCCGGTCTCGTTTTCCTTAAGTGTGGATGAAGCGAACATCTTTATGTCACTCACGTCCCTTTCCACTTCTTTCAATGCACAATTCACTGCATTGATGACCTCCTCGGACGACACGCCTCTGCGGGCACCTATGCCTAAGTACATTAGTGCTCCGCCTTTTCTTTTTTCAGGACAGATACATCACTATCTACAATAACGATCTTTGGTCCCTTTATCTCCAGGACTTCCACATCCTGATCGAGCAGGGCACAATTCACATCCCTTGTAGATTCCTTGTTGACTATGTCATATCCGAGCTTTGCCGCAATACCTTCGACCGAATTGCGGTTATGTACTTCAGTAGCTGTCGTGATAACAGGTACCACTCCTATCTCGGAGATCTTTCTCACAAGCTCATTGGCACCGTGGTGTCCTCCAAGCAGTGGGATAGCAAAGTTCAGGTTAGAATCGACTACCACTATGGCAGGATCTTCCCATTTATCAACTATAAGCGGTGCTATCTCCCGTACAACGATACCTGTTGCAAATACAGCTACTATTGCCTGATATTCTTCAAATATGTCTCTGAAGATATCCTTCTTGTAAATTATCACATCTGCCTCGATGTGGTCTGCAAGTTTGTTTGCCACATCGAGGTTACGTTCAAATGTGATTACAGCGGTTCTTGTGCCACTCCGTATAGGTGTGACCTCCTGTAGTCGATAGGGTCTACTACACCGCCAATGAGGATCATGGCAGAGCGCATGATGCCTGCTTCCTTGACCTTCTCTGCGATGTCGGAGACAGTTCCGTAAATGATCTTCTGGTCAGGCCATGATGCGTGGAAAACAACAGCCACTGGAGTATCATCTGAATACTCTACCTTTTCCATGATCTCCTCTATCTTCTGGGTGCCAAGGAAGACTGCCATTGTTGCGTTGTGCCTTGAAAGTTCCTTGAGTTGATCCTCTTCAAGGGTCTTTCCTGCAGGGCGTGTAATAATAAGTGTGTCGGAAACACCATTGAGGGTAAGCTGTGTATTAAGTGCTGCAGCAGTTGCGAACACGGAAGAAACTCCCGGAACACGCTCAACTGTAACACCGTACTTCTTCAGCTCTTCCATCTGTTCAACGACGTTACCATAAAGGGATGGATCTCCACTGTGAAGACGAACTACTTTCTTTCCTTCCTCCAGGGCATCTGCTATCCTCTTGGATATGTCTTCAAGGGTAAGGCCATAGCTGTCAACCCTTTCTCCCTTGCAGTAGTCCACGACAACAGGGTTCACAAGTGAACCTGCATATACCACAAGGTCTGCCTCTTCCAGCTTTTCCTTGCCGAGTAATGTGATAAGTTTTGGGTTACCCGGTCCGGCACCCACAAAAGTAACAACTTTATCTGTCATTGAATACACCTTTTAATCCTTCTTAGCATAAACAATGCTGAAATAGTTTCCTTTTTCGGGGATGTCTTCGCGGTTCTTGATGATGACCTCTTTGTCGGAGAATAGCCTCTCTGCAAAGATGAAATCTGTGTATCCTTCCTTGCTGAACTCCTCGATCAATTGCCTTGGATGGTTTGCTTTAAGCCTGATCTTGTGCTTTGTTTCAGAACCATCGCTGACCTCGAACGAAGTGTCAACTTCAGCATCAGCCCTTGCGGCAAAAGATGTGATCGAGCTGATCCCTGGAATTGTAGAGGTCTCTACGTCAGGATAATGTTTGTTCATGACACGCTTTAAATGTGTGAACGTAGAAAAGAAATTAGGGTCTCCAATAAGACCGAACACCACAGTACCGTTCCTTGCTTCATCTGCAATAAGGTCTGCATTCTTCTTCCACACTTCGTTCAGCACATCATAATCCCTTAACATTGGGAAATCCAATATCTCTGGGGTCGCATATGGCTCTACAAGTTTTGCAGCCATGTTCCCTGGCACATACACCTTATCGCTGTTCTTGAGAATATTCACGGCTTTAAGTGTAAGAAGCTCCGGGTCACCTGGTCCAAGTCCTACTCCTATCAACATATTTCTATCTCCATAAATTTAATCGAACGTATCTAATGTAAACCTTATTAAGCGTTAGAAAGTTTTCCTACTACTATATATACAGGATTTTCGGGCTTGAACATGGTCTCTCCAGTAAGCTCGTATCCTCTTGTAATGGTCACATGAACAACTTCTGAAAAAATGCCAAGCTCTTTCATCTTGTTCATTGTAGTTACAACGGTTTCGATCCTTACAGCATTGACGACAATATTTCTTGCCTTTTTCTCATAGAGCACATCCAACACTTTGGATATGTTCTTGGTGCCGCCAACAAATGCACAGTCAATAGACCCAATGTCAGCGTTCTTGTCTATGGCTTCTGAAGATTCCCCATGTATCAATGTGACATCTTCAATACCGAAATTCCTGAAATTCGTCCTTGCAACTTCAATAGCTTCTTCTCTTGCATCGATCGCAACTACTTTGAAATTGCGTGCAGTCTTTGAAGCTTCGATGGACACAGCACCCGTTCCACAACCAACATCATAGAACGTGATTCCATCTTTCAGGTCAAGTTTTGATAATGAGATCGCAATGACCTCTGGCTTTGTAGGCCCTCCGCTTATGTGCAATAGTTCTGACATTTTTCACCTAACTAAAGTAAATTGGAGTTAATTAGATATAGCATAATAAACGTTGTCACATAAAAGGTTGTTGTGAATGATTGCAAATAACGTTAATAAAAAACATCTGTTAGTATTGGGTACGGCCTCACATGTTGGCAAAAGTGCAATAGTGACAGCCCTATGTCGCATATTCTCTGCTGAACACAAGGTGGCACCCTTTAAAGCACAGAACATGAGCCTCAACTCATGGATAACGGTAGATGGTAAAGAGATCGGTATCGCACAGGCGATCCAGGCAAAGGCTGCGGGAGTTGAACCTACAGCGGATATGAATCCCGTTCTTCTCAAACCGAAAGGGGACCGTGTCTCACAGGTTATAATTCTGGGAGAACCCTATGCCGATAAGAGTGCGGGTGCTTATTATGATTCCATAGAAGAGACCCACGACGTATTAAAGGGCGCTCTTAAGAGACTTGAGGATGAATATGATCTCATAGTGATGGAGGGGGCAGGCGGTGCTGCCGAGATAAACCTTTATGAGCGTGACATCGTCAATATAGGGACCGCAAGGATAACTGATGCTCCTATCATCCTTGTGGGGGACATTGAACGAGGTGGTGTCTTCGCAAGTCTCTATGGAACGATCCAGCTATTGCCAGAGGATGTTCGCAAGAACGTGCGTGGTCTGATCATAAACAAGTTCAGTGGCGATCCAGCCATACTTGAGTCCGGATTGACTGAACTCGAAGAGCTCACAGGTCTCCCTGTACTTGGTGTAATGCCTTATTTCAAACTTCGCATCCCTTCAGAAGATTCGGTATCCATAGGTGACAAATCTGCAGATGATGGTGAGAACCATGATGTTGAAATTGCAGTAATAAGGCTTACAAGGATCTCGAATTTCACGGATTTCGAACCCCTTGAGCACATGGCAAAGGTACGGTATGTCGACCTTTCCGATGACCTTGGAAACCCCGATGCGATCATCATCCCGGGTACAAAGAACACGACCAGCGATCTGAATGACCTCGTGGAGAGTGGAATGGCTGACAAGATAAAGTCCTTTTACGGTAAGATCCCCATACTTGGTATTTGCGGTGGTTACCAGATGTTAGGCAAATCCATCGTTGATTCTGGTATCGAAGGTGGCGAATCTGCTCGTTTGGATGGGCTTGGACTTTTGGACATCGAGACCGTTTTCGATGCATACGAAAAGCGCACGGTTCAGGTAACCAAGATCGTTAAAGAAAGTGGTCCTATCTTTGACAGTATCAAAGGTGAGGATGTAACAGGGTACGAGATACACATGGGTCTTTCCTCATCAAAAAAGCCGGTGTTTGGCGATGATGGTTGTACAGATGATAGTGGTCTTGTTATCGGTACCTATCTGCATGGTCTCTTTGAGAATGTCAACATAAGGCGTGCTCTTATCAGTTATCTTCTCGAAAGAAAAGGGCTTGAGTTCAAGGAAGAGGATATTCCTGATAAGGATCCCTATGATGAACTTGCAGACGTTGCTCGTGAAAATCTTGACATAAATAAGATATATGAAATGCTCGGATTAGAACCTGAAAAGGTCTGATCCACTCCATTCTCTTTCTTTTACTTCTTTATTCTCTTTTTTTATTCTTCATATTACTTTTCAGGTTTTATTGGTGATGTGGATGTGAACTTTGAAGGGCGATGCTTGTTCCTCCAAACTTCCTTGTGTTCGAAGAATCGAGTTGTTCTAATGTCTTGAAAAGGAGCCTTGCACATAAAGGTGTGAAAAATGGTGACTTTATGTTCAACTTTATGACTTTTTGTGCAAAACTTTGAAAAGGAGAACATTTATATAGAGGTCGCACAATTATACATTAATGTACATACTTGTACACAAATGCAAAAGGTGATTACATGAAATATTATCTACAGAAATTAATTGATGGTCATGATCTTTCAATGGTGGAATCTGAAGCTGCCATGGGACAGATACTCGAAAGTGCTACTGATGCACAGGTCGGTGCATTTGTGATGGGTATGAAAATGAAAGGTGAAACTCCCGATGAGGTGGCAGGGTTTGCAAAAGGGATGCTTAAAGTTGCAAACATGATCCGCCCTAAGGTTGATGGTATACTCGTTGATACCTGTGGCACGGGAGGGGATCGGCACAATACTATTAATATCTCAACAGCTGCTGCAATTGTTGCTGCGGCCGCAGGTGTGACCGTTGCAAAACACGGGAACCATTCGTTCACATCACTTTCCGGTAGTGCAGATGTTCTCAAAGAACTGGGTGTCAAGATCGATCTGGAACCTGATAATGTTAAAAGGTCAATTGAGGACATTGGTATCGGGTTCATGCTGGCTCCCAAATTCCATCCTGCAATGAAGAGGATGGTAGGTCCAAGAAAAGAGCTTGCTGTAAGGACAATGTTCAATATTCTCGGTCCTCTGACAAATCCAACCGGTGCAAAGGCACAGGTTATCGGGGTCTTTGACAAAGGTCTTTGCAATCTTATGGCAGAGGTTCTGAATAAACTCGGAAAGGAACATGTATTGGTCTTCCACGGGGATGGCATGGATGAGATCTCAACACTTTCTGAAACATTTGTTGCTGAACTTAAAGATGGTGTCATCTCAAATTATACGCTCACTCCTGAAGAATTGGGGATCGCAAGGGCAAAGGCCACTGATATTGTGGGCGGCACTCCTGCAGAAAATGCCCGTGACCTTCTGTATATTCTCAATGGGGAAAAAGGTGCAAAACGTGATATAGTCGTTGTCAATGCCGCTGCAGCGATATATGTTGCAGGACTGGCAAACTCGATAAAAGATGCTATTCCTTTGGCGGAAGATGCTATTGATAGCAAGAAGGCATTGAATAAGCTTAAAGAATTAGTAGAATTTACATCTGGTAATAAGGTGGATAATGAGGCATTTAACACGGGTCAAAGTCTGCGGAATGAAGTCTGTTGAAGACGTTGATCTTGCAGTACGTTCCGGGGTGGATGCGGTTGGTTTTATAACCGATGTGCCCGTGGACACTCCTCGCAAGATAGGTCTCCAAAAGGCAAAGGAGCTTATAGCTCGTGTACCTTTTTTTGTGGATTCGGTGCTGGTAATAATGCCGGCTTCAGCGCAGGAGGCTATCGATATGATCAGGGCCGCTAAACCGGATGTTGTCCAGATCCACAGTCAACTCGATATTGAGGAAATGAGAATTTTAAGGGATAATACTGATGTCAGTATAATTCGCACTTTCCATGTTCAAGGGGATGTGTCTGCTGACGATCTGAGCAATAATATAAATCTGTTCACTTCAGAAAACCTTATTGATGGTGTTCTGCTGGATTCATATGTGTCAGGCAAAGTGGGAGGCACCGGTCAGTTGCATGACCTTTCCGTAAGTAAACGTGTAGTTGATCTTGTGGGTGTTCCTGTCATATTGGCAGGTGGTCTGAATCCTGATAATGTTAAAGCCTGTGTGGAAGAGGTCATGCCTTTTGCAGTGGATACTGCTTCGGGTGTAGAAACGGATAGATACAAAGATGTCGATAAGGTCGCTGCTTTTGTGAATGCTGTGAGGTGTGTTAGATGATATCGTTCGATCTTACAAAAGAGGAATTTACGGATATTGTATATGATGCAGGAAAACCTGCTATTGTTCAGCTTATGGCTAAAGTGAGGTCAGACTGCTCTCCACTTCAGCTTTACACTACATTACAAAAGGACAGATACTCCTACTTGCTTGAATCAGTGGAAAAGGAAAAACGTCATGCTCGCTTTTCATTTGTAGGTGCTTACCCTGATGGTGTTGTGAAGATAAGTGGTCGCACCCTCGTACTGGAATGCACGGCAGATTCACCATTGATCAGTAATGTAAGACAGAATATGGCTTCTGAATGTGACATTATTGAAGATACTGGTGATGTATTAAAAGCGGTCATACGTGATGGTCATGATGTGCTTGATGCATTAAGGACTGTGTTCCCTACTGCGAACGGGACTGTCTCGCTTAACTGCGAAAGGTTTGACAGACAGACGTTCCTTGGTGGTGCTATTGGTTACAATGGTTACGACATTGTGTATGATTGCTGGTTAGATACTGAACGAAGTCATAATTCAGATATTCCTGATATGCAGTTCATTCTCACAACGAAGACATTCGTTTTCGATCATCTCACAGAGGAAACGTACATTGTACTGACTCCGTTCATGGATATCGGGTGCGATGCTGGTGCTATATATGATGGTGCTTTGCATGATGCAGAGAGAATGCATAAATGCCTTTGTCTGGCAGGCGATGTCGAACAAGACATCTTGCCGCCGGTAATGGATGCAGGCGAACCCGTTTGCAATATGGGCAAGGATGTGTTCGAGAAAGCAGTGATGACTGCAAAGCAGCATATCATCGATGGTGATATTTTCCAGGTGGTCTTGTCCAGAAGATATTCTGTCAGGCTGCAACAGTCTCCTCTTGAACTTTATCGTACTCTGAGGGAAATCAATCCAAGTCCGTATATGTACCTTTTCAGTTTCGATGATCTTAGTATCGTGGGTGCAAGTCCTGAGACACTTATGACTGTACATAAGAGGAATGTTATTACGAATCCTATTGCAGGGACATGTCCTCGCGGGAATGATGAGGCTGAGGATGCAAAATATGCTGCTCATATGATGGCGGATGAGAAAGAGCGTGCAGAACATGTTATGCTTGTGGACCTTGGGAGGAACGATGTCCGTATGGTCTCTCAGTCCGGGTCGGTAAAAGTAAAGGACCTGATGAGTGTCGTGAAATATTCTCATGTGCAGCATATCGAAAGTACTGTTTGCGGTGTGTTAAGGCCAGAGTGTGATCAGTTCGATGCGACACGTGCTATCTTTCCGGCAGGTACGCTTTCAGGTGCACCTAAGATAAGGGCAATGGAAATCATCGATGAGTTCGAAACATCTGCACGCGGTGTCTATGGTGGTGGAGTCGGCTATTATTCGTGGAATGGCGATGTAGATACCGCTATCGTGATCAGGACTGTTGTTATTAATGGTAATACTGCTTATATTCAGGCGGGTGCGGGAATTGTGGCGGATTCCGATCCGACATATGAGTATGAGGAAACCGAGCGTAAGATGGCTGCTATGCTGACTGCTATGGGGGTCAAAAGATGAAAGTGCTTTTCATTAACAATAGGGATTCTTTCGTATGGAATCTTGTGGATTATGTGTCCATGTATGAATCCGATACAGTTGTAGTGCCCAACACTATTTCTGTGGAGGAGGTCCGGGACATCAAACCTGATGCAATAGTGATCTCACCGGGTCCGGGAAATCCTGGCAATGCACGTGATATTGGAAGTTGTCTTGATATCATCCGTGAGTTTGGTGTTAAAGTGCCTATACTTGGTGTATGTCTTGGCCACCAGTCGATTAATACTGTTTATGGAGGTACCATCGGTCATTCTCCTGATGGACCGGTTCATGGTAAGGCCTCAATGATCTCGCATGATGGATCTGAGCTTTTCGAAGGTATTCCTGGAACATTTGCTGCAGGGAGATATCATTCCCTTTCTATCCATGAGCTAGCTAAGGATGTCAAAGTGATAGCAGAGAATGATAATGGTGTCATAATGGGCATCAAACACAGTTCTTATCCTGTTTATGGGGTGCAGTTCCATCCGGAATCGATATTAACTCCGGAAGGGTTGAAATTGGTCGGCAATTTCCTGAAGCTGGCAGGTATGCGAACGAAGGGTTAATGTCCATTGGTGTTATCTTTTTGAATATGATAATTGGACTGACCGGAACTCCGGGTACTGGCAAAACGTCTGTTAGCAGGCTTCTTCAGGAGCATGGCTATAATGTGCTTTACCTGACCGACCTGATCAAAGATGAATGCCTCTATTCTGAGGTGGATGAGGATAGGGATACACTGGTTGCGGATATGGACCGCGTGTTCTCCCGTGTCTGTGAGCTGGCCGGTGATGATGAAGGGGTGAACATTATCGATAGTCATATGGCCCATCACATTGCTGATGTGGTCATAGTTCTGCGTACTGCTCCCTCAGATCTTAGGGAACGTCTCAGGCTGCGCAATTATTCCTATGCCAAGATAGAAGAGAATGTGGAGGCTGAATGTCTGGACGTTATATTGGTTGAGTCTGTGGAATGGTGTCAGAAAGTATATGAGCTTGATACTACCGGAAGAATGGCAGAAGATGTGGTGACTGATGTGGAGGAAATTATATCGGGTATTCTGTCAGGTGATGATTCCGAGGTTTACCAAAAGTATATGCCCGGTTCCTTTGACTGGAGTGGGGAGATATTCTGATACCTCATCTTATTTTTTTGTCGGGTGTGAAGCCGTAATATTCTGTTCTGTCAACTCTTCATCTTTTTCTCGTTCTAGACACATCAGAAATTGTTAGTTGGCACCATATTTCATTTACATACGATCTCTATAAATTTTATAGCTGCTCTTTGGTTAAATGTAAATATGCTTACTACATATTTTAATTATATTTTCATAAAGGAGTATAGTATGAGATTCATAAAAATAGGAATTGTTCTGTTGTTGATGGCAGTGTTGGTGGTATCCGGATGTTCTGATTCAGGTGATACTGAAGAGGTATCAGAGGTCGCAGAAGATCTTGGTGTAGATGTGGTGAGTACATCATTTGATGATCTTGGTATTATTTATTGCAATCCTGAAGTTACTCAGGATGAGATCGCAACTCTGATCGATGAAGAATACAAAGGTAATTTCGTTCAGTGGACGGGGACCGTATTTGCTATTACTAATAATGGTAACTCATATACAGTTCAGGTTCAGCACTGTCCGGATTCTCTTTCTGACGCAGGTGTAACTTTCAGTCAGGATCAGAATGATGCTGTTTCACAGGTCATAAAAGGTCAGGAGATCACTTATGTTGGAAGGATAACACGCTACCAGGATAATGTTGGTCTTTGGATAGAAGAAGCTTCCCTTGTTGTTTAAGGGTGTAGGATAAATTCTTTCAAAACAGATTCAGGAATACAATTATTTGATGGTGTTTTCACCATCGTTTTTCATTTTAAATATGTAACTATTCAGCCATCCTCGCGTTTTTGATATAAACTTAGAATACTCAACACCATTCCATCAGTGCTTGATATTGATTTTACCAAAAAACAATATACTATGTCTCTATTTTAGTCACTCCCTGAAA
>NZ_JAGSOI010000061.1 GCF_023684405.1 Methanococcoides seepicolus
GATTCTCCACATTGTCCTATGAGCTTCATACCCCAACGTTACCATTGGCGCGTGTCATAATAGGATTAACCCAAATGGAAGGGATAGCGTTGCCGCAATTCATGTTATAACTTCTTGTCGCACCTTATCCTAACAGATGGTTTGAATTAGATTTCCAAACTTCTCCATATTGTCCTATGAGCTTCACACCCTGACGTTACCATCAAGGCATGTCATAGTAGGATTATCCCAAACGGAAGGGATAGCGTTTCCGCAATTCATGTTATAACTTCTTGTCGCACTACCCACACGATGTTAAAGAGAACCAAATTTATAGATGATTGAGTAGATTTAGAGAAGAGGAGCTCTACAGAGCCAAAAAATGGGAATGATCGAATAACCATTCCCGAATTCAATTGTTGCCACTCCTTACATCGGATTTCCATATCTGAAGGCATTGTACATATCAATCACTTTTGTGAGGTCGATAGCAGCTCCGGTTTCCGGTGCAGGTGTTCCATTTCTGAAACAGTTGTATGCATCAATTACTTCTGTTAAAGTGACGTATGTTCCATCTGGTGTTCCTTCTGAGTCAGGATCATTCCAGGGGTTCCATTCGGCAAGCCCGAATAGATAGCCCAGGTCATTGCCGTAGAATATGCGGCCGTCCTTTATCGTAACACCATGTAGCGTATACTCATTCTTTTCAGATGGGGCCTCATAATACCATTGAAGTTCAGGCTCGGTATTGCCTGTATAATCCTTCAGACAATAGACCCTTGCATCTTCAATGTTCGTGGTGAAGTAGATGTATACTTCCCCATCCCCGTCATCATAAGCAGTGGATATTACCGGAGAGCCCTGTACACCACCATTTGGGGTGTATTTCCAGATCTGCGAGAGATCCTCTTCGTTCAGGCAATATACATCACCTGATCCTGTGAAAGTACCTGTTCCTACATACACCCTGCCATTGTAAACAGTTGGAGTGCATGTGCTTTTTCCGATATCGGATTTATGGGTATCTGATGTGTTGAATGTACCATCCACATTAAAACCAATAGAGAAGCAATAACCCGCTTCGGAAGCAGAATATATACGCCCTGTTTCCGGGCTATATGCTATGGAATTCCTGATCTCTTTCCTTTCCCCGTTGTATCCAAAACCCAACAATTCGGAAACGTTTATCTCATCAACAACGTTCCCGTCGTATTTATCCAGGGATGTGAGATGAAGAGCATCGTCCCCGAAGATCATATATCTTCCTACAATCGCTGTACCTGCCCAGTAATAGCCCTTGCCGGTAGGGGAAACATAGGTCCAGTCCAGAGTTCCGTCTTCATTATAGCAGTAATATTTGCGATCATACTCACCATAGGGGATCCATTCACCAAAAAAGATCCTGCCATCCTCATACATCACAGGAGTATTCATCTGTGTGAAGTCCTGGTTTTCACTATCAATAGTAACGTTCAATAGCTCATCACCTGATATGGCGTCATAAGCATATAAATGACTGAAAGCAGCAACAAACAATTTGCCATTACCGTAAGCCGGGGTTCCCAGAGGGGCAGTGGCACCTTCGACGATATCATTTTGCCATTCGATTTCTCCCGTGTTCCTGTCAACTGCAAATACGGAACCCTGCGTTGCCACATAAACCATATCCCCCACTACAAGGGGATGTACATCGATTCCAGAAAATCCTGCTCCGTAGGTCATAGTGGACCAGGATCCGGAGTCATCGGGTTTCTGTACTGGTGCCCTGTCGCTTGTGACCGCGTTGTTGTATAAACCTTTGCCGATAAGGGGCCAGTCTGTGGAAGTGAATATCTGCTCACCGATAACCTCTACTGTATTTTCACCGCTGACTTCGTTGTGATGATACACCAATGGGAATTTATTTGCCTCATAAGCAGAAACCCAGCCTTCGATATTATAAATTCCACCACTTATTTCAACTGGTGCGGTAACATTATAAATGAGTGTTTTATTATTTCCTGCTTCAAGAGTAGTCGCAGTAGCGTCATACCAGGTATGCAGATCACCTGTTTTTGAGTAAGTCAGACCATTATTCTGGACAGGTGTTACTGTCCATCCGTCCGGAAGTTTTTCTTCCAGCATTATGGATTCTACATCTGTATCACCCGCAGAGAATACAACCGTTACTGTAAAGGTATTTTCCGGTTCGATAGAATTGGGCTCAATGCTTCGTATTCCATTGGGCTCAACGACTGAGTCCATTACAGCCATTTTTGCTTCCCGGATATCTACAAGGAAGGCATTTCCGTCATCATCATCCAGATGGCTGATTGATACCGTGATGTTTCCTTCCCCGAGGGCAAGGGATTCCACGGTCACACTGCCCAGCAGGACATTTGTATCTCCGGCGTTCACATTTCTCTCAAGGTCAATAGCTTCAATGCAGACCGAATTAGCCGGAAGCTCAGAGCTCGTGTTTAGTATGCCTGACCAGTCAGGGAATTCGACTCCTGTTATCCTGACAACTGAAGGGTCGCTTATGCCAAGGGTCAGGTTGTACCCGGAAAGCCCGGAAGGTATCTGGTCAAGGTAGAAGTTCAGTGTTTCTGTGTCGCCGACCCCTGCAAGGGTCGCGTCTCCGGGCTCAAAGTAGATCTCCTGGCCAGCAGCCATACCGGTTCCAAGACAGAGCAGGAGCAAGAGGATTGTGATGCTAGCCTTTATTGACCACCTGCATGGTGTCAACTTTTTTCCTGTTTGTTTTCTCTGTAATTTTGTCATGAATTTATCTCCACTTATTTTCTCCTGAGTTTAGTTGATCTTGTAATGACAATTCCCATGATCATGAAAATTGATGCTGAAAAAGCAGATCCGAATCCGGGAAGAGCATTTTCCCCAGTATCCTCCACTGCAACATTTGCGGTTTCAATTGGCTCTGTTTCCGGGTTTGGAGATGTAAACTGTTCTTCTGAGCTTTCTTCCACATTTTCCGGGGAAGGACTGGCTTCATCTTGACTTTCCTCTGGATCTTCATTTCCTGCATCTTCCTGAATAGGGCTACTCCATTGCCCTCCGGATGTTGAAGGTTCGGAACTCTCCTCAGCAGGTGGATTTTCACCTTCAGGTTCTTCTTCCGTATATTGCGCTTCTTCGAGTATGATCGTGTTTTCGGAGTCGTCATCCATCCTGGATACTGTTACAGTGATTCCGGTAGAACCGCCTTCGAGCCCTTTCAACGTAAGGGATGCAAGTTCTGTGTCCTGAGCCCCTTCCCCTACGCTCTTCTGAAGGTCTGCTGCTTTGAGCCATACGGAGGAATCGGGAAGTTCAGACATGTCGGTCAAGGTTGCCCAGCCAGGAAAGTCAACGTTCTCGATCCGGGCAACAGCAGGATCATCCAGTTCCACGGTCAGGATATAGCCTGAAAGCCCTTCGGGCAATTCGTCCACATTCAGGGACAGTTCAAAGGTTTCCCCTGCTTCAAGGGATATCTGCTCTGAAGGCTCAATCATAAGAGAAGGAGATGCTCCCGCAATCCCCATGCAGATACCTGATGAAAAAATGAAAGTAAAAGCTAAAAATACCGATACGATAATTCCATATCTATTATTCAATGTATCACCTTAAAAAACGTTTCATACTGCTATCAGGTAGTTCTCTGATGTAAGTAACAAAATATAAAAGAAGGATGAAAGAAGGGAATTTGAAGACCCTTTTCTTCATTCCCTTATTTCTTCTTTCACTTTCCTTCTTTTTTACAAATTTCTTTTGTTCTTTCCTTTCTTCAGACCATTTCAAACAGTTTCACGACATCGTCAAAGTCGATCCTGCTGTTTCCGTTGAAATCAGAGCATTCCACAGGGTGGTTTGCCTCGATCCACTCTTTATTGTTGAAGAAAACCTCGACATCCACGAAACTGAAAGTACCGTCTCCGGTCAGGTCTTCATAGAGCCCGTCACTGTTAAGGTCCCCTGCTGAAAGTGTCTTGCCTGGAATAGGTCTCATGGTCACTTCAAGTGCTCCTGTTGAGAAAAGCGCATTGATCGAATTACCGGAGTCATCGTCCATTCCTTCATCACTAAGACGAATGGTAAGACCGGTTGATCCGAACTCCTTTCCTGAGACTGTAAGAGTTGCAAGTACAACGTCTTCGGCTCCTGCCTGCACGATATTGTCACCGTCAAGGACCCTCAGGTAGATGGAAGTTCCCGGCATAGAAGAGGACTCGTTGAGCGTAGCCCAGGCAGGGTACTCGATATTCACGATCTCGGCAATAGTCGGATCGACGATATCAACGGTCAGGTTGTAACCGGAAAGGCCATCAGGGAATGCGCTTGCCATGATCTGGATCTCGGTTTCCTGTCCCTCGATCACTGAAGCAACCTCCGGGACAAAGGAGAGATCAGGTGCATCGTTTATGATCGTGTCAGTTGCTGCATCCCATGTTCCCATGAGTGGGAAGGTGTCGTTATTACCAATATATGGTACAAAGACATCTTCTCCAACGCCATCGCCATTGCTGTCTGTACCGGTGTAGTCAGAATAGTAGTTACCGAGATATCCTGTGTAGGTTGCACCTCTGTAGGTGTAAGTTACCTGTGAGGTAGTGTTCGGAGTTCCCCAGTTTCTGACTTCCACACAATCCATGAAATTGTTCAGGTAAAACTGACAATTCGTAATGGGCTGGTTTACTCCAATAACATCATTTTCCCTGAAAATGGAAGTTGCATCAGAAATTATTGGTTTACAGCCATCGAAAACGTTACTTTCAATTATACAGTTACCACCATCGAGCCTTATGTCTCCGCCATCAAATGAGTTGTTCCTTAGAATTATACGATCATCTAAACTCTGAATATTAGGATTCCCGTTGTTGTTCTCAAATATTACATCGTTATCTACTGATAATTCGGTACCTATAAAAGTACAGTTTCTGACAATCGTTCCTTCACTAAAAGTTACATCCGTGCCATAAGTATGGAAAATACAGTTCTCGTATAACAGATCATTATAAAGTCCTGCTGCACCGTTACCTGTAACATCAAAAATACTTATGACGTGCATTGGACCAAAGGTAATGCCTATGAAAGATGTTCCGGATGCATCCCTAGGGGCCAGAGTTTCATCCTGACTAATCACAATGAATTCATTACCGTTACCGCCAATGATTACTTCCCCGCCGTCAGCCATGAAGGTCAGGTTGGGTTTGTATATAAATAATGCATCAACACCAAAAGCCGGAACATTATCAACCGGGTAGGTACCCGGTGCCATCATAATTGTGTCCCCATCCTGTGCAGCGTCCACTGCTGCCTGCAGGGAGTCACCTGGGCTGATGAAGATTATTGGTTCGGGTACTGAAGAATCGTAGTTCTCGAATCCTGCCATAAGTGGTGCATCGTCTGTGCCAAGACCGTCAGGCACCGTGTAGGAAGTATCACCGATACCGTCGCCATTACTGTCAGATTCTGTGTAGTCGCTGTCCCAGAAGTTACCAATGTATCCGGTGTAAGCAACACCGTTGTAGACGTACTCCATAGGCTCGGTGGAGTTCCAGTAGGTTACTGCCGGAGGAGGAGTGCCGGTAGTGGTTGCGGTTACACCGTTGCCAATGAAGTTGTTGCCATATATGGTATTGACACCAACAGCGTCATAAATCTCAATGCCTGCCCAGCCATTGGAAACAAAGTTATTGTTGCTGACTATGGTACCTTCAGCTCCGGAATACAGTGAGAGTCCTGCTCCTGCATTATTTATGAAAGTATTGTCGTCCACAAATATAGAGTTGGCATTATCTATGTAAAGTGCACAAAATTCTCCTGTTGAATTTGACACAATATTATTCTCAAAGAGACAGTGATCTCCATGGAGTTCTATGCCCTCCATATCAGTCATCCCATCAAATACACAATTCCGGATGATGCAATTTGAAGAGGAGAGTCTCAAACCATAGTTACTGTTTACAACCTTGATTCCTTCAAGGGTGCATCCGGCATATCCTATCTGCACTGAGCCGCCATTGCAATCCACGGTTACGACATCCGCACCCTCTCCTCTCACCGTAACACTAGGATTGGCAAAATAAAACTCTCCATATGTTCCGTTGTAAACATATATCTCGTCTCCAGTTAATACAACGTTTAGTGCATCCTGTATACTTGTGAAGTCATAACCATCGTCATCGTCCACATACCATGTTTTTGGATTCCTGACAAGGATGTAATCAACCTTTGTCTCGGTGCTACTACCAATCGAGTTGCTCACGGTGAGGCTCACATTGTATGTGCCTTCATCTGTGTAGGTAAACTGCGGGTTCTGCTCTGTGGAATCCTCGATTCCGTCGCCGTCGAGGTCCCAGGACCAGCTTTCAGGATCATTGGCGGACAGGTCAGTGAACTGCACGGTCATATCTTGCGGTATGTATGTTGTGTTTGCTGCAAAATCCGCAGTTGGAGGTACTGGATGTATCTCCCCTTCATGCCACGTTCCTGCAAGTGGATAGTTATCATAAACGGTTATTAGCTCTCCAGTTGCACTGCGGCCCACGATAGCGTGTGGCGTATCGATGACTCCGTCACCGTCATTGTCAGTGCCTGCACAATCAGCGTAGTAGTTTCCAAGATATCCAGTGTAAGTCACACCGTTGTAGGTGTAGGATACGGGTTCTGTCGTATTAAGGACCAGATTTTCAATAGCCCAGGAATCTGTTAGCGGAAGATGCAAATTGCATTGATAGACCTGGATGGGATTCTCTTCCGGATACCTGCCGACAGAATCTATTGCAACTGAACCGGTAGTTGCAAAATCACAGTTTCTGATGACAGTGCCCGGTCCCTCTACTATCCATATAGCTTTATACATTGATCCAGTAATTGTTAGGCCATCAATTATGTTCCCGGTTGCGGGTACAAGTATCATACCGGTAGTTCCGATTTGAATAGTACCAGCGATGTTTACGGCATCTGAACCATTCTTTGATTTAATAGTTACATAATCAGAAGCCACAGTAAAACCTCCATAAGTTCCGTCATTAAGCAGCACTGTGTCTCCTGGTTGGGCACTACTAATAGCTCCATTAACATCATCCCCCGGATACAATTCTATTACAGAGTTATGTACAACATCGACCTGGGTGTCGCCTGTGGTATTAACCTGCCAGGTATAGTTGCCAATGACATAGCTTAAATTGTAGTCATATGTATTTACCGCTGTACCTTCAGGGACCGTGACACTGTAAGTTATAGTATCAGTAACCCCGGTAAGGTCCGTAGTGACCATCTCGAACCACGCATAATCCTCATTAGACGGACTCCATCCGTAACGTCCACTGTCCACTTCATTAAGTACCCAGTCTTCTGGGAGTTCCTCGTGTATTGTGATGAAATCTTCATCTACGCCATACGAGATTGTCAGTGTTACAGTGTAGTCATCTCCCGGAAATACTTCAGTGGGAGTTATTGTCCTCGTTATTGTTGCTTCTTCGCTGGCAGCAGCCGGTATGGCCAGCACAGCGATACAAAGCAAAAGCATTAGTGTTGCCAAAGCAACTTTTATTCTTGTTTTCTGCATTTTTATACTCCAATTTTTTTATTACCACAGGCCATGTGACAAAACACAGCCTGTGAATAAATGTCATTTCAGCTCTTCCAGGCAGTAAATATCTGGAACAGATCGTAAGTGGTCACATCTGCACCGGTTCCCGGGACAGGTATCCCATCTTTCCAGCAATTGTAGCATTCAAACAGCTCATAGCTAGTGATGGACTCCCCGCCATCGGATTCAAAATCGTCCCATGGGTTCCAGTCACCCTCCGTTATACAGTAGAGGTAGCCTCCATCGGTGCCGAAATACACCTTGCCGTCTGATATTGCGGCACCCTGCAGTATGTACGCGTCATCGTTCGGTGGATTGTATTCCCAGGAAAGGGATGCTTCGGTGACATTATCTTTTAAGCAGAACAGTGAACCATTCTCCAATGCAGTGGTGAAGTATATGTAGACGCCGTCTTCCTGCACTGAAACCGCAGGCGAGGATTTGATCCCTGCATCAATATAATAGGACCAGATGGAGCTGCCATCGATATCGTTAAGGCAAGTTAGATTACCTGTATACCCGTGCTCGCCCTGACCAACATATACCCTGCCGTTGTAAACCACCGGCGTAGACGTACTGAAGCCGTTCTGTGTACTCCATCCATCGTCAAGGAAAGTTCCTGTCGCTGCATCAAACCCTACTTTCCACACAAGTCCGTATTCCTGTCCTCTTTCGGATGTGGTATAGACATAACCGTCAGAATATGCCAGGGATGAGCGGAACATACCGGGATCTTCTCTGGCAAAGGATATATCTGCAGAACTGCTCAGGTTTATCTTATCCACCAGTTCCCCGCTGCGCCTGTCAAGACTTACCAGGAAACCTTCATGGACCGGATAGACAAGGTAATCCCCCACAACGGATGCACCGTTCCATATGAACCCGGCGGTGTCATTATTTTCATAGGCCCAGAGACGGTTTCCAAGGTCATCGTAGCAATAATAGTGTTTAGTCTGGACCCCGCCGGCAAGACCCTCGCCTATGTAGAGTCTGTGATCATAGTATGTTATCGGGCATTCAAGGTTCAGGTCAGTCAGATGGGCATTCCAGAGCTCATTTCCTGTAGTCGCGTCGAATGCTAACAGGTCTCCCTGCAGAGTAGCCACAAATAGCTTACCGTCACCATATGCTGATATTGATGTCTGGAGGCCTGAAGAAGCCTGAGCACTCCATATCAGTTCCCCGTTATTCTTGTTATATGCCCGGATATACCCGCTTGAAGAATATATGTAGGCTGTATCCCCGACAATAATTGGAGTGACATCCACATCTCCTCCCTGGTCAGCTTTCCACAGGACATTGGGATCTGCCACAGGAGCCGGACTGGTGGTTGAACCGTTCTTAAGCCAGTTGCGCTGGAACTGGGTCCAGTCATTATCGCTCAGTTCTTCAATAGCAGTTTCAGGTAAGACCGTTATCTTTCCGGTAAGATTATTATTGTCCTCATTTTCTTCTGCAATTCCGTTGCTTTCATCCAGGATCACGGTCAGGTTTGAGATACCCGATGATGCTGGTGTCCACATGAAACTGTAATCTGCAGTAGCAGCCGGGTACAAGGAAGAGACAGTACCACTACTGATAACAGTGTTTTCCTCTTTTATTGTCACAGCGATATTTTCAGCGGTACCAAAACCTATGTTATCGATAGCAACCCTCATTTCATAGGGCTGGTTCTCATATACACTTGCAGGGGTAATTGATACAGGTACAAGGTCCGGATCTCCCTCCCCCACAGTCAGCATTACGGTAGCTTCGTTATTGGTTTCATCGGATTCCGCAATTGAGTCATCTGTATCCACACTTACCGTAATTGCGTAATCACCGGCAGTTTCCGGTATCCATGTAAAAGTAACTGTTTTGCTGTATCCTCCACCAAGTACTGAAATTGCCTGGGTGTCTGCTACCGTCCCATTGACTTTCAGAGATGCGTTGAACTGGCCTGAAACCGTGGTTCCGATATTACTGATAGTGGCAGTTATTTCATTTGGGAAATCTACATATCCCATACCAGGAGTTTCAGTGGATTCGGGTATCAGGTCAACTGTAGCATCCCCGCCAGCGAATGCATAGACCCTTCCGTCGCTTCCGATGCTGTATACCACTCCATCGGATATTGCAGGGCTTGCCCCTCCGTTCGGACTTGTCCAGATGATCTCACCGGTATATGCATCCAGTGCATAGATCCTCTTAAAACCAAACGACATTCCCATTGATCCATGAGGGTCAGTTTCACCCACGAAGACCTTACCATCGGCTATTGCAGGAGAACATGTCCAGTCTCCAATAATTTCAGTGGTCGGAGTTTCCCAGATCAGCTCCCCGTTTGTCGCATTGAAACAATATGTCTGCAGGGATGAACTGAATCCGTCACATCCGCCTGTAACATACACATTGCCATAAGCCAGGGCAGGGGTTGAATCCGTTCTCTGTATGGTTTTTTGCCAGATAACGGAACCATCGGTTTTGTCCAGTGCCAGGAGTTGTGCATTTCCATAAAAATTGTAGGTGGTTACGTACGCAGTATCGTTGTTAGTTGTTACAGAACCACAACAGTTGTCCCGGATTTTATCCTGACACCATATCTGAGATCCGGTGGCAACATCCACACAATAAACACGACCCTCGTATTGGGTACCGTATGCCCAGCTTGTCAGGTAAACCTTGCCATCATCATAGGCCGGGGTTCCCTGAGAATTTCCCTCAACAGTAAAGGTCCATATTTCCTGCCCTGTTTTTTCATCAAGGCAGAAGTAATGATGCCCGTCCCAGTCGCTGCAGAAAACCTTGCCATCAGCAATTGTAGGACCTCCATTCACAGAACCTTTTGAACCGCTTGTACTGGTAAAGGTCCAGATGATTTCCCCGGTTGTTGCGTTGACGCAATTGGTCTCGAAACCAGTGGATGTGAATATATTTCCATCGTGGTAAGAAGGAGATGACCAGGAACCATACTCTACAGTGGGTATACTTGTATTCCATAACACAGAGCCGGTAGAAGTATCCAGAGCTTTCAGGTCACTGAAGGCAACGTTTGTTTGCGAATCTCGAAAGAAGCAATTAACAAAGATTTTATCTTCAGTTATTGCCGGAGAAGAAGACCCTATTGCATCTATCTCATCACTTGCCCAGAGGATCTGATTTGAATCAGGTGCCAATGATGAGGAATATCCGGAATTACTGGCGTCTTTGTGGAACTGATGCCACGAAGCGTCTGTTGTCTCTTCCGCCATAGCCGGCGAAATAAGCAATAGTAAACTCAAAAAAAAGATTGGAATTATTATTGTTTTCATCTTTTTGTTCATTGATAATAGTCTCCTATATCTCAGACTTTTTAATCTAATGTAGAATTAATTTTAACTATACTGCCAAAATATCAAATTTTATCGAATGATTTTATTGTAAACCCTTTCATTTTTAGTTTTTAGTTGCTAGCCGTATAGGTACTTAAAGTTATTGATAAACATTATTTAAGTTAGTATTAAAGATAACATTGTATATACTACGTATATATTCATATTAAAATTTAAACACGTACTCGTTTATTTTATAATTAGTATTGTAAAAATTTATATAGATGAACCTGCCCATCCTGATAATAAAATCCAGCTAAAAAATGATGAACGGTTCGCTAAACCAAATTTTAAGCCCAAGCTTGACCGGTTTGAGCCTTTTTCAAAAAGAATGTCTTCTCTTTTGCCCATTTTTTACTTCTTTTTGCCAGAAAATTCTATTTGATAGTTTCAATAAATTATCCGTCATACCATCTTATCTTTTAAGCTATTAAATAATATCTATATGGGTACTGTTATATATAGTGGAATAATTTACTTTCTTGCAAAAGAGAATTTTGAATGATACTAAAATAATTGCTAGATCTAGAATTAACAAATTGTTACAATTTGTTTAGTAGCTGTTATTTTTCATTCCGGATATCTTTGCAAGAGGTAAAGTCAATGAAAACAAAAATTATGATAAGTATAGCTGTAGTTGCACTCCTCAGTGCAATGATGGTTGGCGTCGCAGCAGCAGAGCCAACTGAGATATTTGATGGAAATGCGAAATTAGAAGCAGGCACATTCACTTTCGTGCCTTCAAATAACCCTACTGTCAGTTACCAGGTTGACACACTGACAGATCATGGTGCCCTTAATGCCGCTTCAAATGATGAATATGATGGATTTACCTACAATGCATCTGACGCATACTACGGATATTTCGGTTCATTTTTCCTTACTGACATTAATGGAATTGAAAATAACGCTGAAAGCTCATGGTTCATTTACATAAATGACCAGATTGCACCATACGGGCTTAGCGCCAATGTTGTAGGAGACGATGATCAGTTGACATTCCTTTATGCTCCATTCGAATACACAGTTGTAGCACCTTACATCGATGTAGACACAGCAAATGCAACACACATTCTTGAGATAGAAGTAGAAATAGAGGAGGAAGAAGAAGAAGAAGAAATCAACTTGATCGAGATTTATGATGGTGAAGTCAAACTGGAAGCAGGTACATTCACTTTCGTGCCCTCAAATAACCCTACTGCTAGCTACCAGGTTGGCGCATTGACAGATCATGGTGCCCTTAATGCAGCTTTTATTAGATTTAGCTCATCGTTTGCTATAACTACAACATCAATATCTTTAGTGGCTGGTTTATACTTTTGAAAACTCATTGATCCGCCACCAATAAGATAAAGGCTTACATGTTCAGACAGCACCCCATTGAGCTTTTCGAATTCTTTCTTTAGATATTGTTTATCAAATAATTTGGGACCCATTTTTAAATCATCCTTTTACTCTAGATCCTTTACCAAATCCTTATATTCATTCCATGGAAGTACAAAATTGCTGTTTTTTTTCTTTGCATCAACATATTCTAAAAGTGTTTTAACGTGATCTTCAATATCATAATATTTCCCGAATTTCAATAACTCTGAAGAGGAAATCTTGGATGAAAGTGCCAAAGCATATGAATTATATATTGAACTATGTGGATCGATTAAAATTGTGTGAATAAAATAATCTTCAGCTTTAGGCTTTCTTTTGGTATAGAAATAATATCTTGTATCACTCATAACTCTTAGGTCATATTTGTGAAATACGTTTATTGCAGTAGGGTGGATTGCATTTTTCTTGTTCTTTTTTTTATTTTCATCAAACGCAATATCTATCTTGAATAAGAACTCGGGACCTCTTTGCCATATTAAAACAGTATCTTCAGAAATCATTCTAAGATTTTTGTTTGTCACATACTTCCAATAATTATCAACGAAATTTTTAATTAAAGGGTGACGTTCACTCAAAATGTACTTACTCTCTTTTTTGAGAACGATTCCGTATTTTGCCAATTCGTGAATTGTAGATGATACTGTTTGTCTGTTTAGTCCAGTTATTTCAGCAATATCTATCATTGAGCGTGGATTTTCCAATACGCTTAAAACGTGCAAAGATGAGGATGTGAGGATTTTACTCAATGGAAGGCGGGGGAATTCTATGATGACATCTCCCAAGGATTTTGAATGTAACGAGTCAGAACGATTGACATATACTTGTTTGCCTTTTTTTTGTTTTACAACAAAACCATCTTTTTCAAGTGCATTTAGAGCTTTAGATATTGTAGAATGATCTAATTCTAAGATTGCTGCTAACTCCGATATTGTTGCAGGTTGAGTCAGATTTTTGAATATTTTAATTTTGGTTGAATTTACCACAATGTACAAAAAAGTTCACATATTATTTATATTATGTGACTAAAAACAGACATCAAAAAAAGCTTACTCCCATAAAGAAATCAAAGAATTACCAACTATATTAAAGGATGATGAGCAAATTGAAGGATTAATTCGGGTTCAATTTGGAGGTATTGAGTTCGGAGAAAAAATGAATCTGGATTTTTATTCGCTACAAATAAAAGACTAATTTTTGTAAGAAAAAGTATTTTCAGTTCTCGAGTGGAAGATTTCTTCTATCATAAAATAAGTTCAATCCTGTTTAAAGCTGGGATGCTCTTAGGAGAGATGACAATTTCGGTCTCGGGTAAAGAAACCTAAATATGTGGTCAAAAAAAGGCATTCAATCAAAAATTAGCGAACTACTAAAATTGATTTCAGAAATCCCCCTACTACCTTAATCATTCAAGTTCTATTTCTCAAATTTCCTGATTTTAATAGTGTTTATTTTTTGAATGTACCCCTATGCTGACAACTGTAGTAATATGACATAGATAGTTTCTCAAAAGGCATATATATATTATTCATATGGAGTATATGGTAACAATTATAATTTATTTTTTAACTACATAAAAATTATTATATAAACATTTTTTAAACAAAATGAGCGTCAATAACTTATGTTGTGCATGTTCATTTTGAGCATTTAACATAATAAAGTAAGAAACGTGAGTTTCCTACTACTTGCATAGCTATATCCATAAAAATTAAGTATGTTAGAAAAATCACAATCAACCCCTTGTGTTTGTGATGCAAACATATACAGGTGACTTTTTATCTATAAATTTATAGATGATTGAGTAGATTTAGAGAAGAGGAGCTCTACAGAGCCAAAAAATGGGAATGATCGAATAACCATTCCCGAATTCAATTGTTGCCACTCCTTACATCGGATTTCCATATCTGAAGGCATTGTACATATCGATCACTTTTGTAAGGTCGATAGAAGCCCCAGTTCTTGGTGCAGATGTTCCATTTCTGAAACAGTTGTATGCATCGATAACTTCTGTTAAAGTGACGTATGTCCCATCAGGTAATCCTTCTGATTCCTCGTCGTTCCATGGGTTCCAGTCATTGATAACGATGTAGCCCACCTTAGTTTCGGTATCACTATCTGCTGCGTTGCTCACAGTGAGGCTCACAGTGTATATGCCTGGATCTGTATAGCTGAACTGTGGTTTCTGCTCCGTGGAATCCTCAATTCCGTCGCCGTCGAGGTCCCAGGACCAGCTTTCAGCATTTGTGGACAGGTCTGTGAACTGCACGGTAAGTGGTACATATCTGGAAACGTTATCCGCGCTGAAGTCGGCTGCTGGAAGAGCCATTACTGACATTGTTGCTTCCCGGATACCGGCAGATATGATGTTTCCGTTATCATCGTCCAGAGAGGTAATGGACACTGTGATGTTTCCTTCACCTGTAGCAAGGGATTCCACAGTCACCGTGCCCAGCAAGACATTTGTATCTCCTGCATTCACACCCTTCTCAAGGTCAATGGTTTTGATAGTGACTGAATTAGCCGGAAGCTCAGAGTTCGTGTTTAGTGCGCTTGACCAGTCAGGGAATGCGAATCCTGTTATCCTGGCAACTGAAGGGTCGGTTATGCTAAGGGTCAGGTTATACCCGGAAAGCCCGGAAGGTGCCTGATCAAGGTAGAAGTTCAGTGTTTCTGTGTCGCCGATCCCTGCAAGGGTCGTGTCTCCGGGCTCAAAGTAGATCTCCTCTCCGGCAGCCATGCCCGTTCCAAGACATAGCAGGAGCAGGAGGACCGTGAAGCTACACTTCACTGACTTCCTGCCGGGTGTCAACTTTTCACCTGTTTGTTCTCTTTTTAATTTTGCCATAAAACTATCTCCATTTATTTTATCCTGAGTTTGGTCGTTCTTCTAATGAGAATTCCCATGATCACGAAAATTGATGCTGAAAAGGCAGATCCGAACCCGGGAAGGGCATTTCCTCCCGTATCTTCCACTTCAGCATTTGCAGTTTCAACTGTCTCTTCTTCCGCATTTTGGGAAGTCAACTGTTCTTCTGAGGTTTCGTCCTCATTTTCCGGGGAAGTGCTGGATCCATCCAGGCTTTCGTCCGGGACTTCATTTACTGCATCTTCATTTACTGCATCTTCCTCTATAGGGATGGTCCATTGTCCTCCGGATGTTGAAGGTTCGGAGCTATCCTCTGCAGATGGATTTTCATCTCCGGTTTCATCTCCGGTTTCATCTTCATCCCCGGTTTCATCTTTCGGATATTGAGTATTTTCGAGTACGCTGACCTTTCCGAAGTCATCCTCCAGCCTGGATACGGTTACAGTGATCCCGGTAGAACCGCCTTCGAGCCCTGTCAACGTAAGGGATGCAAGTTCTGTGTCCAGAGCTCCTTCTCCTACGCTCTCCTGAAGGTCTGCTGCTTTGAGCCATACGGAGGAATCGGGAAGTTCAGACATGTCGGTCAGGGTTACCCAGCCAGGAAAGTCAACGCTCTCGATCC
>NZ_JAGSOI010000062.1 GCF_023684405.1 Methanococcoides seepicolus
TTTCAGGGAGTGACTAAAATAGAGACATAGTATATTGTTTTTTGGTAAAATCAATATCAAGCACTGATGGAATGGTGTTGAGTATTCTAAGTTTATATCAAAAACGCGAGGATGGCTGAATAGTTACTTTTAATTTTGATTTTTTTGCATTTAATGAAATTAGGCGTGATCCTAATGCATGGGAATTTATGGTTTCACTTTTTAATTATTGCGAGGAAATGCGCTTATCGCAACCACAAAACCATAAAAATGATAATTTATATTACGAAATTGGTTTAGATATTTTTGATTTTCTTTGTGGCCTTAAATCATTGGACTGCGAAGATATGTATGGAATACTTGTTTCTTCTGAAGAAAATTGTAAAGAATTTCCTTTACTAGTTGATGATAATTTAAATATCTTTATTTGTCCTGAAACCCTCTTCTTGGTTTCTAGCCTGATACTATTTGTCTCAAACACAAAAAAATACAACTCTGATTTAGGTTTTAGAGGAACGGAGTTTGAACACGAAACCTGTGATGTTTTTGAGTCCTGTAGTTTCAGCTTAGAACATCCTAGATATAAAGATCAATCAGTGACTAACAAAAAAATAAATTTTGAAATAAACGGAAATAAGATTCAACGAGAAATAGATTTATTTCCTTATAATGACGAATATTTGTTTGTTGTAGATTGCAAAAGGAACTCTTTAAGGCCAAACTACATTTTGAATCATGAAAAACAAAATAGAGCTTTTGGAAACGATGGTATTAAAGATGAAATTAAAAACAAACATATTGATAGAGTGAATTATTTTGAAAAACATCAAATTGATTTTGGTTTCAAAAAAGAAAGAAAAGTTAAAGGATTAATTGTGACTTTAATTAAAGAAGATATTGAGACCTACAAAGGAATTGACGTTGTTCCTTTTTCGGACTTAAAAGTGTATCTCAAAGACTTTCAGTAATTACATTTCTAGATGAAGTTCTCCACCAACACCTTCGCCACCCCCTATTATTCGCGAGGCTTCGCTTCACCGATTTCTATCAGGTAGCCGTCCGGGTCTACCATATAGCAGCGAAATTCAGCACTGTGATCTTTGAGCTCTGTTATAAACTTAGCACCGATTTCTTTTCGTGATTCATAAAAACTTTGAAGATCGGCCACTCGAACATTTAAGAACGCACTCATGATAAAATTGAATTCTTCAGTAACCTTCCTTGCCCCAGTAGGTCTAAGCCTCAAGGAAAAGCTCTCAGTCCTGACAAAATCCTTACTATCCATAGCTCCCTTTTCAATCAGGTTAATAATAGCAAGATCAACAATAAACCGGATGGCTTTCTTAATTTTAGGAGACCTACTTGTAAGCAGCTTTGATGCTAAAATATCAGGGGAAGTATTAATCTTTTTATGTTGAACAATGGGTTTCCTGTATCTCAGGTACACCATTGACCTTCTTCAATGCATTTTTAGATTGCAGAAACATGGACAGCATGTCAAGTTCATCGTAAGGTATCTGCATTTCTTGAAGTGAGTCTCTGGAATGGAAATCTGAGGCTTCCGTTGCATAAGACTCAAGGCTTATCTCCCATTGCAGCAGTTTTTCAGCTTTTTCAGCAGCAGGGATGTCTGCTATCGATATTGTGTCCATTGCCCAGGATGATATGTCTTTGATGATCATAAAACCCAAAGGACATGGTTGTAACCCCAATGATATCCCCGAATCGTTCACTTTGAATGGGTACATACCACAAACAGTTAGTCTTTTTTCATAGATCTCACACCTGTTAGTCGGGTTAAGAAAAGAACATGGGCTGGTCATAACATAAAGAGACGGAACAAGAATATCGCTTTTAATATCCTTCGCTTTTTCAGGATCATTTTCTTTTAAAAAGTTGAACTCTTCTTCGAATATATGGACTCGTCCATTCCTGCAACATTCTGCTTTACATGTGTCGGGACATTCATAGTGTTGCAGAATATTCTGTATTGCATTGTAGTGAATAGCTTTTTTTACCATCATAACAGAGTTCAAAATAGTAAATCTCCATTTTTAGAAATTATTTTGTAAATTAAAAACAAGAAGTATCTTCAATAAGGATATAGCACATATATAGAGACTTTGCTTTATTAAAAATCGATTAAATATGTTTTTTACGATTATAATTATTAATAATAACTCCATTTTTTTTAAAAATGAATCAAAACATAAAAATAAGATTTTAAAGTCCAAATTTTACGTTTTGAAGATATAAATCTAGATTTAATCAAAATAATCAATTTTAAAATATTAATTATAAATTTTTATCCATTCAAAGCTATTAAGAGCTTTTTTTTATTTATTAATGAATTAAAAATTAATTTTTTAGAAAATAAAGCTTTAATAAATCTGGATATTCTTGAAAATAAGATTAAAATGCTATATGAATATTCGGACTTTTTCGGGTCTTAAATTATCCTCCTTGAGTTCTGTGTCTGTTATGAACCATGGAAATAATGAGTTATACCAATACAAGTAAGCTAATTTCACAGTTTCATTATCCATCCAATTTCCCCTTCCCCAGAGGTATATGAGGTCCCGACAAAGAAGAAAATAAAAGAAAAAATGATGTCTATAAGGCTCACTAAACCTTATCTCCTATTTTTTTAATTCAGGTTGACCCTCTGGTTAGTTGCGATATAAACAACCCCCTCACAGATATTGCATGCATGGTCAGCAATGCGTTCCAGATATCTGAGAACAAAGATAAGATCGACAGCATTCGGGATCAGGGCCGCATCCTCTATCATCAGGTTTACCAGTTTTTGCCAGGTGGAATAGAACAATCTGTCAACTTGACTATCTTCTTCAGCAGTAGCCTTTGCAAGTTCAGCATCATTTTCAGC
Organism: Methanococcoides seepicolus; assembly: GCF_023684405.1. GTDB lineage: Archaea > Halobacteriota > Methanosarcinia > Methanosarcinales > Methanosarcinaceae > Methanococcoides > Methanococcoides seepicolus. Next base: position 2,867 of record NZ_JAGSOI010000062.1, read on the forward strand.
ATAGGCTTTCATTGAATTTTCCATCATCATTTGTGTGATGGATGCGATCGTGTTAATCTCTGCCAATGGTATGACGTGTTCGCCTTCGATCTTACTGACGAGTTCTGCTATATTCACTGCAAAATCGCTCATTCTTTCAAGGTCGATGGCTATCTTATAAGAAGCGGTTATCAAGCGAAGGTCTCTTGCCATTGGTTGTTGTAGGGCCAGCAAGTGCACGGTAGCTTTCTCGACATCATATTCAAGATCATCAACAATAGAATCCATCTCAATGACATTCTTTGCAAGCTCAAGGTCAAGATATTCCAATGCCTGTACGGAATCGACAAGCATTTTCTGGGATAATTCTCCCATTTCCTGAATTTCCGACCTGAGATCCTCAAGTCGCTGACTGAATCTTTCTCTGACCATGATATCACCCGAACCTTCCTGTTATGTAATCCTCGGTACTCTTCACCTGCGGATCTTCAAATATGTGCTTTGTCTTTCCGAACTCGATAAGTTCCCCAAGAAGGAAGAACGCTGTATGGTCGGAAATACGTGCTGCTTGTTGCATATTGTGTGTCACAATGACAATAGTGTAATCTTTCTTTAGTTCAAGAATAAGATCCTCGATCTTGGATGTGGATATCGGGTCAAGAGCACTGCAGGGTTCGTCAAAGAGAATTATCTCCGGTCTGACTGCAAGCGTTCTTGCAATGCACAAACGTTGCTGTTGTCCGCCACTCAGAGAGAACGCTTTATCGTTCAGACGGTCCCGTACTTCTTCCATCAGGGCGGCATCTTCAAGTGCCTTATGAACCCGCTCATCCACCTCGGACTTTGATAGCCCGTGTATCCTCGGTCCGTAAGCTACGTTATCATAGACGGACATGGGAAATGGATTTGGCTTTTGAAAGACCATACCTACTCTTTTTCTCAGGTCCACGACATCAACATCCTTGCCATATATGTTCTGTTCATCGATCAGCACATCGCCTTCGATACGGCATGTTTTCACAAGATCGTTCATCCTGTTCAGGCATCTTAAGAATGTAGATTTTCCACATCCGGAAGGACCTATCAGTGCAGTGACTTTATTTTTGGGGATATCAAGGGAAATATCCTTTAAGGCAGGTTTTTCACCATACCAGAGATCAAGGTTTTCGATCTTGATATTTATAATATTTTCATTTTTGGACATAATAAAAGTTCCTGTTCTTCGATCATCTGCTCAACTTCTTCCTGTAGTGGTTCCTTATGACGACTGCAATACCGTTCATCATGAACACGATGAACAGGAGCACCAATGCAGTTCCATATTGTAGTGGTCTTGTCTGACTAATGCTCGTGCCGGATGTTGCCAGAACGAACAGATGGTAAGGTAGCGCCATGAACTGTGAAAAGACCGAATCAGGTATCCTTGGTAAAAAGTATGCTGCACCTGTCAGAAGTATTGGTGCTGTCTCTCCGGCAACCCTGCCAATGCTCAGGACAATGCCGGTCATTATTCCCGGAATGGCAGCAGGAAGTATTACCTTTCTTGTGGTCTGCCATTTTGTTATGCCAAGTGCTAAAGATGCTTCGCGATATTCCTGTGGTACGGTCATGAGAGCTTCTTTACTTGCACGTATGATCACTGGAAGTATGAGTAAGGCCAGAGTTAGTGATGCTGAGAGGATGGAGGGGCCAAAGCCGAAATATTTGACGAACAGTGCCAGCCCGAAAAGACCGAATACCACTGAAGGGGTTCCTGCAAGATTATTGATCGCCATCTCGATAGCCCATGATGCACGGCCGGGACTGGAGTATTCGTTCAGGTATATCGCTGAGAGTATTCCAAGCGGTACGGCCAGTGCCATTGAAAGCCCGATAAGCGAAACGGTTCCCACTATGGCCGGATATATGCCTCCTTCGGTCATTCTTTTCATTGGCATTTGTGTAATGAACTCAATGCTAAGTACACTGTATCCGTTCACAATGATGTGGATAAGCAGAACGGACACGAAAATGATCACACTGGCCATGCAGATCTTCAAGGTTGCAAATGCCAGTTTCTCTGCTTTGTCAGGTCTAAGGAACATTATGCCTCCTCCTGAAGTCTGTATTTTTTCTTGACACTATCAGCAATGAGATTGATAATGAATGTAGTTATAAAGAGTACTGCACCGACAGCGAACAGGGCATGGAAATGTTCACTTCCCTGTGGTACTTCGCCCATTTCCAGGGCTATGGTTGCGGTCATGGTCCTTACCGGGTCGAAAAGACCTTCCGGGATCCCGGGTATGATGGCAGTATTACCTGTAACCATCATTACGGTCATTGTTTCCCCTATGGCTCTTCCGATACCAAGCATGACCGCGGCTGATATGCCGGACAATGCTGCTGGCAGGATAACGCGATATATTGTTTGCCAATGAGTACTTCCAAGGGCCAGGGAACCTTCCTTAAGACTTAAAGGCACTGAGTTGATGGCATCTTCAGCTACTGATATGATGGTTGGTAATGCCATCATCCCAAGCATGATAGAACCTGCCAGTGCGGTCTGTCCCGTGGGGAGGGATAAAAGATCCTGTAGCAGTGGGACTACTACGATAAGTCCGAAGAAACCATAGACCACTGAGGGTATTCCTGCAAGGATCTCAACAAATGGTTTTAGTATTTGTGCTATCCTCGGGTCTGCAAGTTCTGCCATATAGATAGCTGCTGCGATACCAAGGGGTACGGAGAGGATGATCGCTCCGGCGGTCACTATCAGTGAACCGGCAAGTAGGGGCAACAGGCCAAATTTTGCAGGCGAGGATGAAGGGTACCAAGAAGTCCCTGTGATGAAGGAAACTAATGAATGATCTCCAAACAGAAGGGCTCCTTCTCTAAAAAGAAAAATACAAAGAAGGAAAAGAGCTACTATCGTCACTCCGCTTGTCATCAGAAGAGCAACTTCAATTGCCTTTTCCTTATTATTTCTACGTGACATTCTCCGTCCTTGGTGATTTTAGATGTTCAAAAAAGGTTAAGCAGGGAAATACCCTACCTCTAAGACTGTTTCGGATCCCAGCTCACTTGAAATGAACTCTATGAATTCAAGGTTAAGACCGGCAGGTTCTCCGTCAGTGTAGAAATATAGTGGTCTTGCAAGGGGGTATGCACCTGAGAGGATATTCTCTGCAGTTGGTTCTTCAGCACCTTCTCCTGCATCGACAGCAAGTGCTTTTACGTCATTGCCAAGATATGCTACACCAGCATAACCAATAGCAGCTTTGTTCTGCATTACGGTCTGGATGATCGATCCGGTCGATGGGTTAATGAGTGCATCAGCCCTGAATTCGTTGCCTTCAAGAACTTCATCTTTGAAGTACTCGTAGGTACCTGAACTGCTATCGCGTGAAAGGACCACGATCTCTCGGTCTTCTCCACCAACTTCGTTCCAGTTTGAAACATCACCTACGTAGATAGCTTTTATCTGTTCGAATGTGAGTTCTGAAATAGGATTTTCCGGGTTTACGATAACTGAGATACCGTCCCATGCAATTGTATGCTGCAATGGGTTAATGCCGTTATTATGTGCGTTCTCTATCTCAACGTCCTTCATTGCCCTTGATGTCATTGCAATATCGACTTCACCATCGATAAGTGCAGCAATTCCAACACCGGAACCACCGCCAATGATGGAGACGTACTTACCAGGATTTTCGTTCATAAAAACTTCAGCTTCTGCCTGTGCAAGTGGAAGGACGGTGTCCGACCCTTTGACCATTATGGCTTCTCCGCCATCATCTGAATTATTCCCTACACAACCTGCTCCGAAAAGAGCAAGGGACATGACCACAAGCAGAGTGGTCACAGATAACATCGATCTCTTGAACATTTTTTTAACCTTCTTGAACCGACCCTTTTGGTTTGGTTTGTCAGTCCTATAAAGGTGCAAATGAGTTGAAATGCATATATAATTTCTCAGTATATTATATAGTGGAGTATGTATGACATTATATAATCAATATAGATATATATTCTATATATTTTAGTTTTGGAGTGTTAATTAAATGATGACAACGAGAAACAAATGAGAAGAGTTAAATATTGAAAATCATACCAATGTATGAAGATCAAAAAATAATCCTTACCTTAAAGGAAGTGAAAAGTATGTGCAATGAAAACTGTCCATGTTGGGGAAAAAACATTACCCATCCAAGAATTTGTCCGATCTGCGATTATATATTTAAGGGAAATGGATGGGACGGAATTGATGCTCACTATAAAGCGAGACACGAAAAAGAGACTGGTGAATTATATAAGGATTGGTGGGCACGAATGTGTAGTGACCATAAAACAAAAAGGTGAATACTCTCTGTAGAAAACCTATCAAAATCAACATATATAGACTGGAAATTGGATTATATTCCAACATCATGTAACACATTCCATAATCTTTTCAAATTGGATTAGTGTCCGAATATCGAGGATTTCTACAGAGCCGGTGAATAATAGCTGCTTTTTTGACAATGATTCATCCCTCCAACCACTTCAGCTAAACCAATTTTATATTTGAACTATAGATCTTTAGCAAACGTATATTTCTAAAATCAAAACATTCTATAACCAATACCAAATAAGCAAATTTATAACCCTTAACAATTCATTAAACCGACATGGCGAAACTGACCCTTCAACAACTTGAGTCCCATTTATTCAAGGCTGCTGACATCCTGCGTGGCTCGATGGACGCATCTGAATACAAAGAATACATTTTTGGAATGCTCTTCCTGAAAAGGATGTCAGACCAATTTGATGAAAAGCGGGAAAAGATCATTCAAAAATGGATTTCTGAGGGGCTTACAAATGATGAAGCGGAATCAATGGCCAATTCTCCTACTGAATACCTATACTATGTCCCTGAAGAGGCCAGATGGGACAATCTCAAGCATCTGAAGAAGGATATCGGGAATGAACTGAATAAGGCTCTTGCTGCGTTGGAAGATACCAACCCATCTGAACTCGATGGGGTTCTGAAGCACATCGATTTCAATGCGAAGAAAGGAAAGAGCCGTATCCCTGACTCAAAATTACAGGATTTCCTTGTCCATTTCGACAAGAAACCCCTTCATAACGATGATTTTGAATTCCCTGACCTGCTTGGTGCAGCTTATGAGTATCTGATAAAGTACTTTGCTGATTCCGCAGGCAAAAAGGGCGGGGAATTTTACACCCCTACTGAAGTTGTACGTATGATGGTACAGGTTCTTGACCCCGAAGAGGGAATGCGTGTATATGATCCTACATGTGGTTCCGGGGGTATGTTGATACAATCGAAACAGTATGTGGAAGAGAAGGGACAGAACTCCCGTGATCTTACATTGTATGGACAGGATGCCTATGGCGGTACCTGGTCCATCTGCAAAATGAACATGATCTTGCATGATATACAGGATGCAAAGATCGAACATGGCGATACCCTGACAGAGCCTAAGCATACTGAAGGCGGGGAGATCATGCATTTTGACAGGGTGATTGCCAATCCCCCATTCTCACTTGATTATTCGAGGAAGAACCTGACATTCCAGGAACGATACCTTTATGGTTTCTCGCCTGAGAAAAAGAAAGCTGACCTGATGTTCGCACAACACATGGTTGCCAGTACCAACAGTAAGGGAAAGATGGCTACTGTGCTTCCTCATGGTGTTCTTTTCAGAGGTGGAGATGAGAAGAAGATACGTGAAGGTATGTTGAAGGACGATATTATTGAAGCTATTATTGGACTGCCTGCGGGTCTTTTCTATGGCACTGGCATTCCGGCATGTGTGCTTGTGGTCAATAAGAACAAAACGGATGATATGCTCGGTAAAGTGCTTTTCATCAATTCCGATGCTGAATTTGCTGAAGGGAAGAACCAGAACCGCCTGAGACCTGAAGATGTTGAGAAGATAACTACTGCTTACAGTTCTCATCTGGAGATACCAAAGTATTCCAGACTTGTTGATATTTCAGAAATAGAAGCACAGGATTTCAACCTCAATATACGCAGATATGTGGATAATTCCCCTGAGCCCGAACCCCATAACGTACGAGCTCATCTGATGGGTGGTATCCCTGCCGATGAGGTGAAAGCTAAAGCACATATTTTCGATAAATATCACCTTAAAGACGGTGATATGTTGGTCCAAAGGACCGATACACCTAATTTCTACGATCTTCTCCCCTCGATAGATGAGAAGGACAAGATAAAAACCGTCTCTGAAGCTATCTGTGACCCCATAGAGGACGATATGCGTTTAGCTCTTGATGAGTGGTGGAATGACAATAATAAGAGGTTAGAGACCCTTCCTGATACGAAAGACCCATTCGTTGTCCGTAAGGAATTCCTTGATTCCATCAAAGAGCAACTTGTACCCATAGGTCTTCTTGATGATTTCAAAGTGGCAGGTATATTCGTTAACTGGTGGAAATTCATCCAGTACGACCTGAAGACCGCCATGAACACCGGTTGGACCAACGATTTCGTTCTCAATAAACAACTATTGGACGATGACGGCAACATTAGGGAACCCGAAGAGGACGCCACCGAATGTTCAATTGACACCCTCTCCCCCACAAACAAAGATCAGGTTGCAGAATGTGTCCTCTCAAAATTCAAGATCGAGCTCGACAAGTTCCTCAACCAATACCTGACCGAATCCCGACAACAATTCATCACATCGTTCGAGAACTGGTGGACCAAATACCACATTCCTGCAAAGGCAATAGAGTCCGAACGTGACGCTGCAAGGTCAAAGATGAACAATTTCCTGGAGGAACTCGGCTATGGTGCGTGATGGCTACAAGATGACAGAATTGGGCGAGATTCCGGTGGAGTGGGATGTAGTTCCATTAAATGATTTCACTGACAAAATGACTAGTGGTGGAACTCCTAATAGGGGGAAAAATGAATATTATGAAAATGGGGACATTTGTTGGATAAAAACTGGAGAATTAAAAGATAAAGATATATTTGGCACTGACGAAAAGATTACTAATATTGGTCTTAAATTTTCTTCTGCTAAAATTTATCCTGTTAAAACTGTCCTAATAGCTATGTATGGTGCAACAATCGGAAAATTAGGCATTCTGAGAGTTGAAAGTTCATCTAATCAAGCTTGTTGTGCATTCATCTCTAAAAAAAATGATTATATATATTTATTTTATTGGTTATTATATAATCGAAAAAATTTAATATCATTGGGTGCGGGTGGAGGTCAACCAAACATTAGCCAAGAAATATTGCGAAATGTTAAAATCCCCCTCCCCCCTCTCCCCGAGCAGCAAAAAATCGCCTCCATCCTCTCATCAGTAGACGAAACCATCGAAGAAACCGAGGCACTCATCGAGAAATATCAGCATGTGAAAAAGGGACTCATGTCCGACCTTCTCACTAAAGGGATCGATGAGGTGGGGTGTGTTCGGAGTGAGCAGACGCATGAGTTCAAGGATTCGGTGTTGGGGAAAGTGCCGGTGGAATGGGACTTAAGGAAGTTAGAATCTGTAGCTACATTACAAAGAGGGTATGATTTACCAATTCAAGTAAGAAATGAAGGAATAAATCCAGTTTATGGTTCAAATGGGATAAATGGCTGTCATTCAGAATCAATGGTTAAAGGTCCTGGGGTTTTGACTGGAAGAAGTGGTACAATTGGGTTTGTATATTATAGCCATGTTGATTATTGGCCACTGAATACAACTTTGTATGTAAAAGATTTTCATGGAAATTATCCGAAATTTATTTGGAGACTATTACAAAGTTTAAATCTTAAGAAATATTCAGCAGCTACAGGAGTTCCTTCACTTAATCGAAATTTCATTCATCCAGAAATTATTAAATTACCCCCTCTCCCCGAACAAAAACGCATCGCTGAAATCCTCACATCCGCAGACCAGCATATCGAAAAAGAAGAAGCATATCGTGACAAGCTCCTGCAAATGAAGAAAGGGCTTATGCAAGATTTACTGACAGGCAGGGTGAGGGTGACGGTATGACCGATCTTAACGAATATACGTATGTTGAAAAGCCTTTTTTGGACCAGCTTGAGGGGTTGGGTTGGGACATACTTGAACTGGAAATGACATCAGCTCCCGAGGAGTCTTATCGGTCTGCATATAGTGATATCATCATCGAGAGAGAACTGGCTATTGCATTGAAGGGGATCAATTCATGGATGGAGGATGACCAGATACGGGAGGTTACCAATGAGCTCACACGCATCAAGGCTTCCAATCTTATGGAAACTAATATGGGGATTAGTGAGCTTCTTCTCAACAATACGGTGGTGGATGAGAATCGGGAGACTGGGGCGAAGAGTCCCTCTGTCAAATATATTGACTTTGAGAATATTGAGAACAATCGTTTTCTTGCGGTAAGTCAGTTCAAGGTCAATGTATTGGGAACGCATAAACACATCATTCCTGATATCGTGTTGTTCGTCAATGGGATCCCTCTTGTTGTGGTTGAATGTAAATCCCCGAAGGTCTCTGATCCCATGTGGGAGGCCAAGAACCAGCTTTTGAGGTATTGTAACAATAGACCACAGGCGAAAGAGAGGGAAGGGAATGAGAGATTATTCCACTACAACCAGTTCATGATAGCGACCTACAGGCAGGAGGCCCGATTCTCCACCATCAGTGGCGGTCTTGAGCATTATCTTGAATGGAAAGACTGCTATCCCTTTAAATTTTCAGACATCAATACGGATGGCTCGAATCCCAACAGCCAGCAGATACTGGTGCAGGGTATGTTGCATCCTGAGAACTTTCTGGATATCGTACACAACTTCACCATATTCAAAGAAAACGATAAGGGGAAGGTAGCGAAGATCGTATCCCGATATCAGCAGTACAGAGCGGTCAGGAAGATCATTGAAAGGATATCAGAAGGGAATACTCCTGCTGAAAGGGGCGGTGTTGTATGGCACACACAGGGAAGTGGAAAATCCCTGACAATGGTGTTCCTCATACGAAAAATGAGGAAAGACCCGCAACTGAAAAAATACAAGGTCGTACTCGTAACCGATCGAACCGATCTTCAAACTCAGTTAGGCAGTACTGCAAACAACACCGATGAGACCGTATATATTGCAGACAGCATCGAAGAATTGAAGGACCTGTTGAAAAGCGATACCTCCAATCTCGTCATGGGAATGATGCAGAAATGTCAGGTAAAAGAGAAAGGCAATGGGAAAAACAAGTCCACTGCCGATATAAATTCCAATGGCAAGGATGGGGTCAAACTCAAGAAAAAGAGTAAGTTCATACCACTGCCAGTCCTTAATCGGTCTGAGAACATCCTGCTCTTAATAGATGAGGCTCACCGCACACAATCATCAAACCTTCATGCGAGTCTATCGAACGCATTACCCAATTGTACGAAAATAGCATTCACCGGAACCCCCCTCATCACAGAAAAAGCGAAAAAGAAGACCACCGATACATTCGGGGACTATATTGACAAATACACCATCGAGCAATCAGTGAAAGATGGCTCGACCCTTCAGATTATCTACGAAGGCAGGACCTCAAAGGATGCGGTCAAGGATGGTAAAGCCCTTGATGATGTCTTTGAAGACATGTTCCGTGATTACACTCCCCAAGAAAGAGAAGCGATACAGGCGAAATACGGAACGAAAACCGATATTCTCTCAGCACCAAAACGCATAGAGGCAATTGCCAAAGATATCGTTGACCATTATCGTAAGAAGATCATGGAAAATGGGTTCAAAGCACAGGTAGTAACATCCAGTAGAAAGGCAGCCATGCGTTACAAAGAATATCTGGACAATGCCATAAGGGATGTTATTGAAGAACTTGAAACCCAACCAGAAGACGTACAGAAAAAAGAAGAACTGGATACCCTAAAGAGACTTGAAACGGCTGTAGTCATATCTGGGGACCACAATGACCCCGTTGAATATGCAACATATACCGACCGTGCCCGTCAGAACAGGGATATTGAAAAGTTCAAGAAACCCCTCAAAGCAGACGACCCTGAAAAACAAAGTGGCGTTGCATTCCTCATTGTAAAGGACATGCTGATAACCGGATTTGATGCACCTGTGGAACAGGTAATGTACATCGACAGGAAACTTATCGAGCATAACCTCTTACAGGCCATAGCACGTGTCAATCGTCCTGCAAGCGGAAAGAACTACGGACTCGTAGTGGATTACTATGGCATTGGCAACCATCTAAAAGACGCCCTTAAAATATTCACTGCCACCGATGTGAAAGGTGCTCTGATTGAACTGAAAGATGAGATCCCGAAACTTCGTGAACGTCACGATCGTGCAGTGAACATATTCGAGAAAGCATACATCAGCAGCATCGATGACATTGATGCATGTGTTGATTATCTCGCAGATGAAGAAATAAGGGCAGAATTTATTGTTGCCTACAAGTATTTCCTCAAAAGTATGGACACAGTTCTCCCCAACCCCGCTGCATTGCCTTATGTAGGGGACATGAAGACCCTCTCATTTATCAAAGTGACAGCCAGAAACCGGTATAGGGACGATAACCTGAACATTGAAGATGCTGAAGAGAAAGTAAAGAAACTGATAGATGAATACATCATCTCAAAAGGCATCGACCCCAAGATCCCGCCAATATCCATCATGGCAGAAGATTTTGAAACCTACGTGACAAGTATCAAATCCCCGAAATCGAAAGCATCCGAAATGGAACATGCCATAAGATATCACATCTCTAAAAACATCGAGTATGATCCCGAATTCTACCAGAAAATGAGTGAGCGGCTGGAAGATATCTTAACAGCATGTAAGGAAAATTGGGAAGAATTGAGTCATGAGCTCGAAGATTTCCTGACCACGGTCCGTTCTGGAAGGGAGATGGAAGATGATGGTCTTGACCCGGTTCTTGAAAAACCGTTCTATGACATCATAGTGAAAGAACTGTATGGTGAAAATGAACCAAAGACCGAAGATAAGGAAACAATAATAGGTCTTACATCCGATATTGTATCTCTCATAAAAAGGGAAATTGATATCATTGATTTCTGGGACAAGGATTCCGAGAAAAAGAAACTCATAAGTTACATTGTAACTCTTCTCGTAAGATCAAAATTACCCGATGTCATCAAGAACAGAGAGAAAATAGCAGCCCGTTTCATGGGACTTGCTGAAAATCTCGACACAAAGCTCAAAGAGTCCTGATACATGCCCTCAAAAACGTTAACGTACACATTGGTAAGGTCCAACCGTAAGAGCCTTGGGATTAGCATAGAGCGCAACAATGACATCATAGTGAGAGCACCACAGGATTGCGCTATTGATGTTATCGATGGTTTTTTTGAAGATAAGAAATTCTGGATATATCAAAAACTCGCAGAAAAACGTCTGATCGAAGATGAACTGCCGCCTAAGAAATACGTAAATGGTGAAGGATTTCCCTATCTTGGTAAGAGTTACAGATTGCAGATAGTTGATGATGGTGCTCCCCTGAAATTATCTCATGGCTATTTTGAGCTTGATCAAAAAAATGCCGACAAGGGACGTGAGACATTCATCAAATGGTATAGGGAACACGCACTTCCCATCATTGAGAAGCGTGTGGTGATCTACAAGTCGATACTAGGGGTCGAACCATCCGACATCAGAGTACTTGACCTGAAGTTCCGTTGGGGCTCTTGTTCTTCAGCCGGCACTATCAACATTCACTGGAAGACCATACTTGCACCGATGTCGATAGTTGATTATGTAGTGGTACATGAACTGGTTCATCTGAAGGAAAAGAATCATACACAGAAGTTCTGGGAGATTATGGGGACAGTGCTGGCAGATTATGAAAAAAGGAAGGAATGGCTAAAGGTCAATGGGAATTATTTCGAGATTTGAATTATTCACCTATTGGTAAGATCGTTTTGCCGAACTTTTCATTTATTATTTCAGCCATTGCCAGATATATTGCACTGAGACCACAAAAGATCCCTTCATAACCAGCGAATTGCTTCATTGCTGCATTCCCTGTGAGATCGGATATGGCTAGCAATAAGAATAACAATGTTAATGATCCGAAGACGACTTGCAAGGCTCTATTAGATCTGAAGGTACCTATGAACATTCCAAAAGTGAACAATCCCCACATGAATAGATATGCTGACATTTCTATTGCGCCTGGAGCGTCTCCTAGACCCAATTTTGGTGCGATCAGTATGAATACTAAAGTGAGCCAGAATGCTCCATATGAAGTGAATGCTGTTGTTCCAAAAGTGTTACCATTTTTCCATTCCATGACCCCTGCTATAATTTGAGCAATGCCTCCATACAATAGGCCCATGGCTAAGATAGTTACTCCCAGTCCAAAGAATCCTGCATTATGCAAATTAAGTAACACCGTGGTCATTCCAAACCCCATTAATCCCAATGGTGCCGGATTTGCTGTTGTGATCTTGATCACACTTTCATCCATCTCATACTTCCCCCTTATCAATTACCATATCACTTACAATAAAGTTTATGGGTGATGTGGATATAAACATTATCAATTATTAGTGCTTAATTTTTGAATTATTGTAACTATTCAGCCTAATTATCGTCAATCCTGTATTCAACTCTAATACAAAAAATTAATTTGCAACCCTAAAATCAAACAATCGTTGGAACAAATGGCTTTCCATCGATTGCATCTTGAATAGCTTTCATCACAGAAAGTTGATTCTTCTTAACAGTAGAAATGTAGCT
>NZ_JAGSOI010000063.1 GCF_023684405.1 Methanococcoides seepicolus
AGTTCATTATCGATATTGATCATATGCGGGATTTAATACATGAGAAATTTATGGAGTGCTCATCAAAAATTAGCTTTGCAAAGAGATGGATTGAAAAGTTTCTTAGTGAAAAACAGAAGTCCAAAATGTTGGGTGTTTGACTATAAATTAAAAAATAAATTTAAAAAAAGGATCAGAGCTGCACATAACGTGCAGCATCTCCAAGCTCTTCTTCAATTCTGAGTAACTGGTTGTATTTTGCAGTGCGCTCACTTCTTGCAGGTGCGCCTGTCTTGATAAGGTCTCCTCCAATAGCTACTGAAATATCAGCTATCATTGGGTCTTCTGTCTCTGCAGAGCGATGGCTTACAACAACGCTGTAACCATTCCTCTGTGCAAGATTTGCAGCATCGAATGATTCAGATATCGTGCCTATCTGGTTGACCTTGAGTAAAAGTGCATTTGCCGCTTCCATCTCAATACCCTTTGCCAGGCGGTTTACATTTGTAACGAACAGGTCATCTCCGACAATTATGGTGTCCCATGCCTCGCTCGTAAGAGTTGCAAAGTCCTCAAATGATTCCTCGTGGAATGGGTCCTCAATTGAAAGGATCGGATATGTTTCAATAAGATCAAGGTAGTAGTCCACAAGTTCAGCAGGCGCTATCTTTTTTCCGTCAATGAAATATTTCTCTCCATCAAAGAACTCGGATGCAGCGGAATCAAGCCCGATGCTGATCTCTGATTCGGTATATCCGGCTTCCTCAATTGCACTTACGAGTGCGTCCAGTGCATCAGCAGTTGTTGAGATCGGAGGTGCATATCCGCCTTCGTATCCTACATTTGTTGCAGAAGCGCCGTATTTGTCCTCAAGGACCTTGCCAAGAGCATGGTATGTCTCAGCTCCTATCCTCAATGCATTTGAGAAAGTGTCAGCACCTTTTGGCTGTATCATAAATTCCTGGATGGAAAGATCGTTCCCTGCATGCTTTCCGCCATTGATCACGTTCATTGTTGGGACGGGCAATGCAAAAGCGTTGGTACCACCAAGGTAACGATAAAGGGCAATTCCAAGTGAATCAGCTGCTGCTTTTGCAGTGGCCATGGAAATTCCCAGAATGGCGTTAGCCCCAAAGGTCATTTTGTTCTCAGTGCCGTCCAGTGCGATCATCAGCTCATCTATCTCACGCTGGTTACGTGCATCCATTCCCAAAAGCTCTTTTGCAAGGGTCGTATTAACGTTGTCTACAGCGTCCAAAACTCCTTTCCCGTTGTACCGGTCAGCGTCCTTATCCCTTAGTTCAAGGGCTTCATTAGAACCTGTGGAAGCTCCGGAAGGAACACTCGCTCTTCCAAATCCGCATCCAGTGTAAATATCTACTTCTACTGTAGGGTTTCCTCTGGAGTCAAGTATCTCTCTGGCATGCACTTTTTGAATTGTGTATTTTGCTTCTTCGCTGATAGAGTTCATGTCTTCACCATTTGGTTATTCTATGGTCAAATCGTACATTACAGTATATATTGTTACCGCATTTTGTGAGCATTTTGCACTGTTCTTTATATACCATATTTAAGCAGCGTTGGTCATGCACAGCATAAATATATAAACATCTAAGTACTATTATTCTTCATGGTGAGTGAGATGTCTAACTTTATAGATGAGAAGGGGTATGAGGTATCATCCCTATTACAAAGCATTAACGTTTCGAGAATAGAAGCACTTTCAATTGCCTGCCTCCTTAATGGATGTGAGCTAAGTTCCCAGGATATAGAAAATGTTACAGGCCTGAGGCAACCAGAGGTAAGTGTAGCTATGCGACCTCTGTGTGAACGTGGTTGGGTGGGGGAAAAGAACGAGAAGAGGACTAAATGCAGAGGAAGGCCTGCAAAATATTACTCGCTCAATATGGATTTCGCTGAGATCCTGACAGAATATGAATCTGATATTCTAAAAGAAAATGAGAAAAGGCTGGAAGTTGTAAAGAGCCTACGTAATTTAGTAGATTAAGTTACGTTTATTTTGATTCATTTTCGATTAGTTCTTTCCGAATGATATCGGAGCAAAGCCCTTAGTGGCATCGAATGCACGCATAGCTTCCATGCCATCGATCTCCATTATGAAGACCTCAAGGACCATGAATGCTGCACTTTCTCCGCGCAAGCAGCCGACATTGACATTGTCGCCACGTCCGGCAGCGGTATGGAGGTGTATCTTAGGCCTGCCTTCTTCTGTAAATATATTCCCAACACCTATCACTTCCTGTGGTTCAGTATGGTTGACCCACATGGGTTCAGGGGGAATCGCATTCTCTTTAGGTCCTACGACAAGGTTGACTTTGGCCACAGCGCCAAGCAGAGTGAATACCGCAGCCTTGATGTTCTCTTTCATTGCAATACCTTCGAGTTCCTGAAGCAGGTCTTCTCCAGTATCTATCCTAACAGTAAATACTCTACCAATATTTCCTTTTGAATATTCCATATTCTCACCTGAAAAAACGATTAAAATAAATTACGATCATCTACTATCCTTCCATCAACAATACGAATGATGCGATCGGTCTTAGCAGCCATGTCCTCATCATGTGTCACAAGTATGAAAGTCTGTCCATAATCCCGGTTTAGCTTTCTGAGAAGCTCATATATCTTATCGCTTGAATTGCTGTCAAGATTTCCTGTAGGTTCGTCCCCTATCACGATCTTCGGACGATTGGCAAGTGCTCTGGCAACAGCAACTCTCTGGTTCTGTCCTCCTGACAATTGGTTTGGCCTGTGATCGATCCTGTCCTCAAGTCCCACCTTTTTGAGGAGTTCTTTAGCTATCTCTCTGGCTTCTGCCTTATTTTTTCCAGATATAAGTAAAGGCATCATCACATTCTCTATAGCTGAAAAATCGGGTAATAAATGATGGTACTGGAAGATAAATCCAAGCATCTTGTTACGTGCACTGGAACGCTCTTTATCCGACATGGTCGTAACATCTTCGCCATCTATCAGGATAGTCCCGCTTGTTGGCGTATCAAGTATGCCTATCATATGCAGTAATGTACTTTTGCCTGATCCTGAAGGTCCTATTATGGAGATAAACTCTCCACGTTTGACTTTAAGGCTAAGCCCGTCAAGTGCTTTGACCCCTAATCCATCTGTGTAGGTCTTCGTAAGGTCTCTGATCTCGATTATATTGGATCTATCAGCCATTTTATACCTGCTTTTTGCTCGATTTTTCATCATTTATCTTGCTGGATCATTTATAATGAATGGTATGCACAAACCATCATCGGTTTTGTTGAAATTATAAAAAAGGGATAATATCCCGCTAAGGATATCATTTAAGGTCAATAGTTGGGTTCAAGCCCATCTATCTTTGAGAATGCTTTATCAATCTCTTTTTGTTCTTCAATTCTTGTTTTCTTTTCGCGTTCCTGATGAATCGCATCTACTGCAACTGAATATAGATTTTCCAGCTCTTCTGCTGCTTCAAGGGTAAGGACGACCAGCACCTGTGGAGCTTCACCTTTCCTGACGATAATACCTTTAAATACATGGCCAACGGATGAAGAAAGTTTTTCCACTTCCGATGATATCTCATCGATGCTCAGATATGATTTATCACCTTTGATGATGACCATGGCCCTGCTTCCTTCTTTGTAAACATCGGTCGAGAACAAAAGGCCGTTTGGTGATAATGCTTTCTGGATGGTGGTCTTGATGTTCATTCCTTTTTCAGCTTCATAGAAACCGATAGTAGCAAGGCCTGCTCCTCCGCTCATCACTGTTTTGAAGTCGCCGAGGTCGGTAACCATCATCATTTCACTGTCAAGCGCATCAAGCAAGAAAAGTATGCGTCTTGCGATCATGTCATTGATGGTATTATATGCAGATTGTACATTTCCTCCGATCTGCTTAAGGAACTGGTTATCAGCAAGTATGATCCCATCGACACCACTGTCACGTATCTCTTTCAGGCAGAATGCTGCATTCTGGAGGTAGAGCGTTCCCTCCTCTCTGAAAGGAAGAACAACGACAGCATATACCGGGAAATCATGTTTTTCCTTAATTTCCTTGATAAGGGGTGGTGTGAAAGATGATCCTGTCCCGCCGGATGCAGAAGTTATCACAAATCCTACATCGAAATTACCTCTTTCCTCTATATTGCGCATTATATGGGATTTATTATCTTCAAATACGCTCTTACCAAGAGTACGGTTGGCACCAACACCATGCAAGTGAGGAATATGTATCCTGTCCTTGGCTTTGGTAAAACTCAATTCCTTCAGGTCGTTTATCGCAGTATTGATGGCGATAGTTTCGACCTTGCTTTTGTATTTTTGTTGTGAATAGAATTTCGCAAATTTGCTTTTACCACCAAAAGCCTCTTTGTTTATCGCATCAAGGATACGGTTACCACATTGACCATTTCCTACGATCAGTATATTGAGCAAATAATTCCTCCATATTTAATGAAATTGAATATCTTTATGAAATCGTAACTGATTAGAACCTGTACTGTCTGGACCGATGGAATATCCATCCTGCGATAGCGACAATGATCAGCAACGGGATCGCAATAACATACCATGGCTGTTCGATAACTGAATCGAGGTCCCCTCTGGCTACATCGATCGTACTTGTGGTGAATTCGCCCGTCACTTCCTGGCGATCAGGGCTCACTCCATCTTCATACTGATATGAATAATCGGTTGTAATGGTATAAGTACCCAATTCTGTTGGTTTTATCACGAATTTTATCTCTTTTTCCTGATTCAGTCCAAATGTCTCCAGATAAGCCTTTGGCATGCCATTTATAATTTCAATGTTGGAGTTGCTGCCTTTGTATTCAACCTCTTCAGGAAGGTGGATGTTTAGTACGACCCCATTTGCAGAAGAATCTCCCTGGTTCTTGATGTTAATGACCACTTCCACTTCATCGTTCCTTTTTACACTACTACTTTCAATAGATGTGGAAAACTCAAGCTCAGCAACTTTTCTTGCATTTTTACCTGTATCAGTTACAGTTATCACTGGTATGTTAGATACCGCTTCGGGGAAATCCATGTCTGCTTCATTGGAATATGAGGCTCTGGTAGGCTGGAATTCAAATGTTCCAGCTTCATTTGCCTGAAGCTTGTAAAGAAAAATAGTCCTTGTCTCGTATTTGTCGATGGTCATCTGACCTGTCTCTTCAAGAAGGATCTCCTGAAGGATAAATCCTGTCGGCTTTGGATCAGAGAACCTTACCTCTGTAGCCTTCCCATCACCTTTGTTTCTGGCAGTCACTTTGATCGTGACGACCTCTCCCTGATCAACAGTATAACTGCTAACCTCTTTTGTGATCTCCAGTGAAGGGGTTCCGGGGTATGTTGCCTTTTCATGACCTCCCTTTACTTCCTGTTTCAGGTATACGTCATCATCATCATGTGTAATGGTGATCGAAACAGTTGCCTGGGGCAATATCCCTTCACTGACGGATAACAATGTGACCTCAATGGTCTCACCTTCTGCGGTAAAGGTAATAGTCTGGTCACTACTGATCATCTTATTTTCGATTTCATTTCCTTCATCATATACTATGAATACGCAAGAATCAGCACTCACAAAAACTTCGGCCACATCGATAACGATGGTATTGATCTGATATCCATCTCCTTCCTGAATACTCTCATTGAATCTATCTTTAGCACAGGCATTGCCTGTAAAAACTAAAGATACCAGCGCCAATGTAAGCATTAACAAACAAATATTTTTAAACTGAACCATAATTCCCTCAACACAGAAATGATCGCGTTATAGTATATACTCTTCCAGTATCAATACAATAAGAATCCAATAAATAGTTTATGACATCGATTTTGACATTTTACACGAATTCAAGGCTGATATCTATCCATTGCGACTTATGTACCAGTGAACCTACAGAAATGACATCCACTCCGGTCTTAGCATATTCAGAAATCTTTGAGAGGTCGATCCCGCCTGAAACTTCCAGAATAGCATTATTTCTCAGATCCTCACTTTTTAATGCTTCCACTGCCTGAATTACCTGTCCCGGTGACATGTTGTCGAGCATTATGATATCAACTCCCATTTTTGCAGCGAGAATTGCGTTCTCGATGGATTCAACTTCAACATCTATCTTTTGCGTAAAGCCTGCAAGTTCCTTTGCTGAAGTTATGGCATTTTCAAGTCCCATCATGTTGACATGGTTATCTTTTACCATGATGGTGTCAGAAAGGTCGAATCTGTGAGGATCGCCTCTTCCGGCAATTATGGCAAGTTTTTCGAACTTTCGTATCCCGGGAGTCGTCTTTCTTGTACCCGCCACTTTCACATCTGAGTATTGTCTGACCGTTTCGACATATTCCCGGGTATTGGTTGCGATGCCACTCAAATGCCCGAGGAAATTGAGAACTATCCTTTCTGCACGAAGTACCGATACCGCATTACCGTAGATCTCAAAAATAGTTTCTCCTGATACTAATTTATCTCCATCTTTATGTTTTGCGGATGAATCAAGTCCAAAGTACTCGAATATCCGTTGTGCGATCGGAATGCCTGCAACGACACAATCCTGTTTGACAAAAACGATCGCTTTGATATCTTTTTCAGGAACAAGGGTACAGGAAATGTCATTTGCTCCAAGGTCTTCCTCAATGAATCTTTCAATTTCGCTGGTCAGTATCATATTACCATGTATATCAATGCTTCAAGAGGTTTATATGCTTTTAGCGTGTTTGGAAGCTACGTTGTCGAGAGAATCTCTCGAACGATGTTCAGGATAATTAAGATATATTATTATTAATATTTCAATATCATAAAATAAAGTTGCAGGAGTCCAGGATGCTAAAGATTGGAGTGTTCGGATGTGGTGCGATCGGTACTGAGCTTTGTAAAGCTATCGATTCAGGCCACATCGGTGTCGAACTGTATGCTGTATATGACAGGCATGAACAGTCAATAATCAATTTGAAAGAACAGCTCAAAAACACTGACCCAAAAGTGCTTGAGATAGTGGAAATGGTAAAGCACGTTGACCTGGTAGTGGAATGCGCATCCCAACAGGCAGTGTATGAGGTAGTTCCGACCACCCTTCACGCAAAATGTGACGTAATGGTCATCAGTGTCGGTGCTTTTGCAGACAAAAAACTTCTCGATACAACATTCGATATTGCAAAGGAACATGGTTGTAAGGTCTATTTCCCATCCGGTGCCATCGTTGGGCTGGATGGGTTAACATCCGCATCTGCAGCTTCTATATACTCAGTTACACTGACGACCCAGAAGCACCCGAGAAGCCTTGAAGGTGCTCCGTACATCGTCCAGAACAACATCGATCTTGACAGCATCAAAGGAAAGACCGTACTTTTCGAAGGCATGGCATCAGAAGCTGTAAAGGCTTTTCCTGCAAATGTCAATGTTGCAGCATCTTTGAGCATTGCAGGTATTGGTTTTGACAAGACAAAGGTCAAGATCATCGCAAACCCTGCAATAACAAGGAACATCCACGAGATAACCGTTGAAGGCGAGTTCGGGATGTTCACAACAAGGGTGGAGAACGTACCGGCACCGAGTAACCCCAAGACAAGTTATCTGGCAGCTTTATCTGCAATTTCCACATTGAAAAAGATTGCCAATCCACTTCAGGTGGGGACATGATCGCATACCAAAAAATGTTTATCACATGCCCGGATATTGTATGCCGGTCCGTTGAAATCGTGTATAAATAATAAAAAACGGAAAAACAAGTGGTCGTATGCAGGACAGGCAATCTATCATCAACAAGATTAATTCATTGAAAAAAGAACGTAATGCTGTTATTTTGGCCCATTGCTATGCGCGGGATGAAGTACAGGATATCGCAGACTTCGTAGGCGATTCACTGGGACTGAGTCAGGAAGCGGTAGACCAAGATGCGGAAGTTATCGTCTTTTGTGGCGTGAGCTTCATGGCAGAGAGTGCATACATTCTCTCTCCTGAAAAAACGGTTCTTATGCCTGATGCAGATGCCGATTGCCCTATGGCTGCAATGGTCGATGTCGCATCATTGCGTAAATTAAAGGCAGAACATCAGGGTGCCATGGTCGTCTGTTATGTAAATACAAGAGCCGACATCAAGGCAGAATGTGATATCTGCTGCACCTCGGCAAATGCAGTGGAAGTTGTAAATTCGCTCGATTCAGGCAAAGTTATTTTCGTTCCTGATAAGAACCTTGCAGCATATGTTGCAAAACACACCGATAAGACCATCATTCCATGGAATGGCTATTGTCCTACACATAATCAGATACTTGCAGAAGATGTGGATCTTGCAGTGAACGAGCATCCAGGGGCAGAGATAATGGCCCACCCGGAATGCCGCTCAGAGGTTCTGGAAAAAGCAGACCATGTGTTCAGTACCACTGGGATGATAGGTCATGTGAAAAGCTCCGATAACAATGAATTCATAATTTCCACGGAGCAGGGTATATTGCACCAGCTTGAGACTGAGAATCCCAATAAGAAATTCTATCCCGTCTCAAAATTCACATTCTGTCCGGACATGAAAATGATAGATCTAAGTTCTGTCCTTCGCTGTCTTGAGAACATGGAGACCGTTGTGACCGTGCCAAAAGATATTCAGGTACGTGCAAAGCGCGCCCTTGACCGTATGCTGGAAGTAAAACGCAACCGATAATTATTACAGGAGAACGAATGAAAGCCTATCTTGAACTTATGCGTGCCGGAAATTGTGCAATGGCTGCCTTTGCAGGCCTCATTGGTGTTCTGATAGCTTATAATATTCTCTCCTCTGCTTCCCCTTACGTATCGCTATCATTGTTCGATACTTCACTGATCTTTGCCGTAGTCTTCCTCGTTACAGGAGCTGGCAACGGTTTGAACGACTATTTCGACATCGAAATCGATAAAGTGAACAAACCCTCAAGGCCGATACCTTCCGGTAAGATCTCCTTGAAAAGCGCCCTTTATTTTTCGCTTCTTCTTTTTATAACAGGAATAGCACTGGCATTTCTGGTGAATCCCCTTTGTGGCATCATAGCTCTATTCAATTCGATAGTACTGATATTGTACGCACAAAGCCTGAAACGCACTCCTTTCTTTGGCAATGCCTCGGTCGGTTATCTCACCGGCTCGACCTTCCTTTTTGGCGGTGCGGTCTTCGGCATGTCAGGACTTCAGGCACTGTTAGTTCTTTTTTTTCTGGCGACCCTTGCGACCATTGCCCGTGAGATCGTAAAAGATGTTGAGGATATTGAGGGTGATAAAAAGGATGGTGCAAGGACACTCCCTATCCTGGTCGGAGCCAAAAAAGCATCATATGTCGCAGCAGCATTCGGCTTTACAGCCATGCTTGCAAGTCCGGTACCTTACATGCAATCCATATTAAATGAAAAATATCTTTTCGTCGTGGGCATTGCAGACATCTTCTTCCTTGTCGCAGTTTACCAGATACTCGGGAAAAAGGATGCTGCACGCTCATCAAAAATGTTTAAATTCGCAATGCTCTTTGCACTCATTTCTTTCATCGTGGGTGCCTGAAAGATTTACTTCTGATGAGTTCCGTCCGAAGGCGTATGTCTCAGATATTCCTTCAACATCATCGGGAACGTATTAGCAGGCACGAACCTGACCCCGAGCTGTTCCGCCCATTTCTGAATGCCGTAGTCACTTGCAACAACCGCTGCGTCCAGTTCCTTTGCAAGAAGCAGTACATCTATGTCCGGGGCACTGTCAAGGATCCCATAACGAAGTGCTGAACGGTACTTGTTCCTGAATTTACCTACAATGGGTCCAATAACCTCACGATCGGTATCATCCTCTACCTTGTGCGTATCCTCGATCTCCGAATCAAGGGACAGGCATTGCATCGAAGCTTCCCGGATAGCTTCCTCGGCCACGGTCATACCCTTGTTGATACGTTCTCGCATATAGGATACGTATTCATGGAAAATATGTGATGGTATCTTCACCTCATGCCGGTCGGGCGTCTTTTTGACAAGCCATGTATCTATCATCGCAATGATCTCATCATCGCAGCCATTATTTTTTGCAAACTCATGGAGCTCTTTGTAGAC
Source organism: Methanococcoides seepicolus (assembly GCF_023684405.1). Classification (GTDB taxonomy): domain Archaea; phylum Halobacteriota; class Methanosarcinia; order Methanosarcinales; family Methanosarcinaceae; genus Methanococcoides; species Methanococcoides seepicolus. The sequence goes on from NZ_JAGSOI010000063.1 coordinate 10,047, forward strand.
AGATGGGAATGGAACATAACAACTGATCTGTAAATGAAGCCTTGATTCAGCGATAAGCTCAAGTATTGCCCTCATTCCCTGGCAAAGGTCCTCTATCTCCAGCATCTCCCGTGTCTGAAGATCGGTCAAAGCGGTCGTATCTAAAACAAATCTTTGTTTCAACGTAACTTACTCCCCCTATTAATTACTATTAGGCCAACGACTTATGCCTTTTCCCTTAGGTCCTTTTCATCTGCATCCGAAATCGAGAACATTCGTGCCATCTCGTCATATATCTTCATTCCATCCGGGGGTGCTCCGTTCCAAGCTTATCGGAAAGTTCAGGATGTCGTAGTGACAGTTCGATGACCTCGCGCATCAATCCGAGTTCTCGCTTCAGTCCGCCAATACCCTTTCCCGCATCACGGTAGTTTGCTTCTGCAACACGTACTGTGATATCTTCGGACATCCTGATCACCTTGCTCAATTAAAAAGTAGTATTGATCTAAGTAGTGGCGCTAAGATCCACTAGAGTAAAATTCACAGTACTAGTATAAAAAAGAAATGTTTTAAAAAAGTGTTTTTGGAAATAAAAAAAAGAGACCTTTTCAGATCTCACTTCTCAATTTCTCAACAAGTTCCTGTTTAATTGAAGTGCTGCGGTCTCCACCACAGACTATTCCGCGCACGCCAACGATGGTTGGCTGGATACGCTTCAATGCCGGAATATCATCGAACTTTATGGTTCCTGCAATAGCGGTCTCAAGTCCGCGGGAGTGTGCATCGTTGACGAATTCGATAAGGTCTTCCTCGGTCATGAACTCAAATGTAGATCGTCCGTCCTTGAGGCCAGTATCGACCATAACAAGGTCAACGCCTGCTTTCTCACCAATTTCAGGGAGAAGTTTCGGGTTGATGGAGTTAATGCGCTCGTGATCGGAATATCCGCAAGCTACAACAGTGACGTCCATGTCCTTTACGGATTCAACGATACCGGTAAGCATTTCGTATGCCTGTTCTTCGGTGTTGATGTCATAAAGTCCTATCTTCACATAATCTGCACCGGCAGCAGCAGCTCCGTATGCTGCAAGGGCTGCGGTACCTGGCTTATAGTTGAAGTCCCCAAGTGCGGCACTAATCGGCCTTTTACCTTCAACAGCGTCCTTTACTCCCTTGATGACCCATGGATAGTTAGCACCAAGTGAACCTTCCTTTGGATTCTTTACATCGATTATATCTGCTCCTCCGTTGAGTGCAGCTACTGCTTCTTCAGTGTTGATCGGACTTACGAGTAATTTCATGTATTAGCCTCTTTTTTATAAGATGAGATGAATTATCAATTTAATATGTTTCGAACCGTCTTTGTATTTGATGTATATAACCGTAATGCTGTCCATGCGCAGGGAGGGGACCGGCAAAAATATCGTCCGGTACACGAAATCAGTAATGTCTGCACAACATCGGACCCGGTTGGTATTGTTCGGGAACTGCGTCCTGCCGAGGTCTATATCGCAGACCTTAACAGACTTCAGGGGCAGGGTGAGCCAAACATAAATTTTGATGTGATAAGGGGAGTTTCAGAGCTTTCCAAAACGATGCTGGATCCTGGGATCAGCTCCTTTGAAGATGTTGCCGGGTTTTTAGGGCTTGCAGAGCATCTTGTACTGGGCACAGAGACCGCATCTTTGGATTCCATTACTAAGATAGCTGCTGCATACCCTTCACAGATCAATGTGAGCATTGATAAAAAGAACGGCAACATCCTCTCGTCTGACCCTTTGATGCCGAAAGATCCCCTTGAGATAGTAAAGGTACTGAACGGTCTGGAGATAAATGACATAATATTCCTTGACATGGATATGGTGGGAACCTCAGCAGGGTTCGATGCACAATTTTTAAGTCTTATAGCAGATGTTTCTGACCACAATGTTCTCCTTGGCGGAGGCGTAAGGGACGTGGAAGATATTAGGCAACTGGAAGCTATTGGTATCAAAGGTGCATTGGTTGCAACCGGATTGCATAATGGTTCCATTCCTATTGAGATGGTCAGGTAATGAATAGATGTTCAATTTACATTGAATATGGGTGATCAATATGGTAGAAGAAAATAAAGTTGTAAGTGAAACTGAAGAAAATAAAGAAGTCCGTGACAGCGAAGAGTATATGGAAATAAAAATGGGTGGCGGATGGTACCTTACAATATCTCTTGCAACAAGTGAAAAGTATGAAAATGAGTATGTAGAGGTCGCAAAAGAAAGAAGCGGTCAGAAAAGGAGCCGCTTTAACTTGAATCCAAAACACGTCCGTGAGTTCGGTGAACTTCTCGTAAAGTTCGCAGACTCTAACAATCTTTAACTTTCAATGATCGATGTGATTGCTTGCAACACATCTTTCTCTATTTCTTTTAATTCCCTGTCCGTATCGATAACAACGAATCTTTCTGGTTCCTTTTCTGCAAGCTTCAGGTAGTTCTCTCTGACCCCTTTGAGGAGGTCTATCTTCTCGAACTTTGTCTGTTCCCCTCTTTTGCCGCATCGCTGTACCGCAACAGCCGGGTCGATGTCAAAAAGCAACGTGAGATCAGGGATAATGGTCCAACCTCTGTGGATCATCTGTATCCACTCCATGGGCTCTTCCATTCTCTCTTTCAGTGTAACGCCCTGATAGGCGTAACGACTGTCCGAATACCTGTCCGAAATAACTATCTTCCCTTCCTCGATTGCAGGTCTTATCAGGGTTTCAATGTGGTCTGCATGGTCTGCAGTGAAAAGCATAAGCTCGGCAAGTTCATCGGTGTTAGATTGGATGGCCTTGTAAACAGCATCCCCTATCCAGCTTGTGGTGGGCTCTCTTGTGAACACCGCATTAGCAAAGCTCGGATGGGAGTTCAGAAAGCTTGTAATGGTAGATTTTCCTGACCCATCTATTCCTTCCAGTGTTATGAGCTTTCCTTTCATGGGGATTACATGTATCCTTACAATTTTAAATTTATGTCCTCGAGGTGCTTTCACTTCCACACTGCGGGCATTTTATGGGGAAAAAATTAGGATCTGCCTGAAAGACGAAGTCGCACACATTACATCTGAAATATACCTTTGACTGGTCAATATCATCCATTTGATCACCTGAATATTTAAACAGTTAAATGATTGTAAAGCAAACAATATTAATATACCGCTATTCAATAACATTGTTCAAGGTATTGAACATGACAAAACTGGGAGTTATAGTACGTGGTAAATACGGTCGAAGGCTTATTGAGACCGTTAGGTCCAGGTCGGATCTGGAAGTGATCGTCGCAGAGGTCCCTGAACATCTACCGGACCTGATCGATGAGCCTGAAGAGTTCTTTTCAGAACTTGATTTTAACGAGAAAGTTTTCGATGCTGATATAATCATCACTTACTCGCTGCACCCTGACATCACTCCACAGATCGCCAAAATGGCCGGGGAGGCCGGAGTGGGTGCTTTGATAGTTCCCGGAGGCACTGCAAAGGCACCAATTCAGGAACTGGAAGACATCTCTTCAAAGTATGGTATCTTCATTGAGGTCGATGACATTTGCTGCAACATTGCATCCGATCCCAGTACAGACGCCTTTACTTCCTTTTTTGGGAACCCCGTTCTCGATGTCGAGGTAAACGACGGTAAGATCTCGAAAGTGGATATCATCCGGGGAGCACCCTGCGGTAGTACCTGGCGTATGGCAGATGCTCTTGTAGGTATGCCTGTTGAAGAAGCCGGCGCAAAGGCGGGTCTATTGATCTCACAATACCCCTGTCGTGCGGTTCGTGGGAATATGGGTGGAATACACGAATCATCCGAGCTGCATAAAAAAGCAATAGATGCTTCAATTAAAAAAACGATCAATAGTGATCTGTAATCCGAGTTTGCCAGTCAAAATAAATGTAAGTGTTCTTAGTTTGTTTGTATCGACCAAAATGCAAACCAAACTATGAACATATGTGATGCAGTGCATAACTGAAAAGAAACTCAATAAGAGTAATGATAAGATTATTACTGATTTTCATAATTATTATCCAGAGAAATGAATCTGTGAAATTAAGATCCTTAAACCCCATAGTGTGAACTATCTTTACTTCTCAGAAAATGTACAAAAGGAACAACTTGAATCAAAGGGAAGAAAGGTTCTAAGACAAATTCATGCGGCTAAAGAGTTACGGGAGATTATTGACAGAAAAAGAAGCTTCCAAAACATTTCAGGATCAATAAGAATCTTGGGTTGGGGATATGGAAAAGAGTTAAACCTACTTTTATGTTCTTCTGTCAAATATTGTGGTCCATTTGATAAGAATAAGCATAAAACGATGCGACTTTAACTCTGTATATAAAAAATAAAACGATGGAGTATGAAAAATAGAGCTCCATCTTCTATCGATCTTAAATTGTAACGTTGGCTTCTACATTAAGAGTGGTATCTGTTTTTTCACTCCACCAAGCCTCAGCAACGACTGTCGACTTTGACCAACCTTTTATTTTGATACTCGTGCTAATGTCTATATTTGGAGTTATGCCAGATCTATCAAATTCCACCTTATTATTTACTGAAACACGGATTCGCCAGCTACCATTCGAAGGAGCGGTGATTTTGGCATGTACTTTGGCGGTTATGGTCCAAGGGCAAGGATTATTAAATGTTCCAATAGTTTTCTTACCAAATCCATTTGCAATGGGTAATTGGAGAGCTACATTCTTAGTGACACCAACTGGCTCTTCTCCCATCTGAGATATTTTTGACAGAGTATCTTCACTTAGATCCAATTTGGCCATTAGTTCTTTTTTCAACTCATCTTCTCTTACTGAAGCTTGCATTTCTATGTCCATTTTATATCTACATCCTTTATTATCACTAGTTTTTTGGCGATACACGCATAATATTTGCTATGTTATCTGCGGTACAGTTGTTTTATAAATATATATGCCTATGTATTATACAACTTTTCATATAATTATCTACTTAGCTCATAATTACTCAATTTCAATATAATAGTCTCTTTATTATAAAATAGCCAAATGAAGAGCTTAGCTCATATGTGAAGTATCCGTCCTTGTTTGTGGATATTCGAGCTTTATCTCATTGTCATGGTTTTAAATTTGACAAAGCCGGGTAATAAAATAAAAGGCATTGTTAACTAAACATAGCTAACTCTTTATTTCTGTACTTCATCAAAAGAAGAACAGAGTACTTCAGCATTTCAAGACTCTTAGTATAACACTTTGACTTTCTTCTCAATCTTGCCAGAAAGTGCCTAATTATGCTGTTATATCCTTCA
>NZ_JAGSOI010000064.1 GCF_023684405.1 Methanococcoides seepicolus
TGAAGGATATAACAGCATAATTAGGCACTTTCTGGCAAGATTGAGAAGAAAGTCAAAGTGTTATACTAAGAGTCTTGAAATGCTGAAGTACTCTGTTCTTCTTTTGATGAAGTACAGAAATAAAGAGTTAGCTATGTTTAGTTAACAATGCCAAAAATACATCTGATATAGTTCAGTTGAACATTTGAATCAGGTCAGAGCGGTTGATGTCATGCAGGTATTGGTGGACTTGTGAACTCGATTAAACTGGCTAAAGACAGTTAAAACATTATAATAAATAAAAACGATATCATTCGATGGTGTTATGTTTTCCTGACAAATGCATTCTGTGGTATTATCGGAATACAAGAAATCCCTTCGACACTGGTGTAGGGGTAAAAGTATGAGAAACATATAGTCAAAGGGGAAAATTGCATGGCTTGACCATAAAGTACTCGATTTGACTATAAACTCAAAAAACTACTAGCAGATAAAACATACAATTGTTCGAGAAGAGGCGACAATATTTTAGTCTATGTGACTGAGAATTTCCATAAGCTGTAGTATAAAGATAAGCAACGCAATTACCAAATATGGCTTTTTTCGGAATGCGATTAAGAATCCTATTAATGAATGGCCAAGCGAATATTTCCAAATTTCATCAATAATATCAAATATATATGACCATTCAAAATATCTGCCAAGATGTTCGAATCGGAAATGAAGAATTGTACCGAGGGGTTCGGCATAAAAGAACATAAGTGGGAATACCAAAAGTCCCAATATTGCAGAAGATAGTTTGTTTCCAGTGTAGAAGGCATAGCAAGCCAATGCGACAAGTGGTCCAAAAAGTATGATGGGTAGAGCATATGGATCTAATATTACCCCTACTAATGCAAGTATGAATGGCAATCCCAAGATGACGAATATGGAATACTTGGGATTCTTGATAGCTTCTTTAACCTTTTCCAAATATTCTGCTTTTTCATTTACAGATAGTTCTATTTTCATTTATGTAGATTCTCCAATTATCATATTGTAATGTCTGATATACAAGATACCCAGGATAGGCATCAATAGGAAAAATCCCATATATGATATGTTAAAGAATATTTTAACCCAGAAAAATTTAATCATATTCTCAGCGATTAATCCCAGACCCATTTGAACTACCTGTAGAATTACTGGGATAATAGCACAAAGCAATGGCAACAAAACAATTAACTTCATCTCTCTTGTAATTTTCCTCATATCATAGTCTACCGAAGGCAGTAAGTAAATAAACAGGCTGATGGGAAGAATGACAACATATAATATGATTTGAGGTAATGTGTTATACGGAAATCCCATATAGAATATTTCATGAGTTATAGGATATATTGAAATTTCCACGAGTCTCTGAAGTGGAAGCAGCAAGGTATAAATCAACGAATCATGGGGAAATGTAGCTGTCACAATATGAGTATGTCCAATGATAACTATTATAGTTTGAAACATACCAATAATTAGCAAAGGTACATAGTACAAAACCTTTTTAATATCTCTCCTGTTCTTTACAATATTCTGCCCAATGGCTGCTATCGGTACTAAAAATAGGATAAATAATCCCAGTGTCATTACCAATGCATATATCTTTAGATCAGACTGGCTTTTTGTCACTATCATTCCAAATATTGTCAAGATAATAACAGCTGCCCAGATATGAGCTATAAAGAAAAGCAGGGCATCTAACGGCATTTTCTTTCTAACTTTTAAGATGAGATCATTGATCAAACGTTATTCCCCCTGATTCATTTTTGAGATCTTCGTAACACGAGACCCACACATGCAAAAACAAGTACCAATCCAATGCTTCCAATAAACGGAGTTGTATTATCGGATTCTGTCGTTGATACAATCTCACTTTTGTTGGATTTTGCCATTGATTCAAGTTCACTTATTATTTCGTCTCTATCGGCAGTAGGATGCTTCCCAGGTTCACCAATCGTTACTTTGAATCTGTTATCAGCTACGTTTATGTCCTGAAGCATCAGTATTACCGATTCACCAGTGTAAAATCGAGGTTCATTGGCGTTGGAATACATAGAACCTCTTTCCGTAATTACCTCTATTTCATTCGATGGAAGCGGTCCCATTAACCATTCATCCACGTTTATTGTTACTACTGAGTATTTGAGATGTTCCTGGATATTGGTCACATTCCCAACAGCGATTCGGTCAGAATCATTGATCTGATATGAGATCATGCCTGCTTCTGGAATAAATGATGCATGTGCATTTGTTGCAGCAATCAAAAGTAAAAGAATCGTGAGAACGAAGATTTTTTGCATTTTTAGCACCTAAACAGTACATATAAGTTTATCCTAATATAAAAATTTCTGATGAATTTAATGCAATTCCATTACTTTGTGCTCAATAAGCACGTTTTCAGGCAAAGATGAACTACCCCACTTGATTATAATGGGAGGAAGTAGAATTTCAAAAAATTGTTTCGAATATTCGCTTTGACTGAAATAGAGGCATTTTTAGTCAAAGTGCGTATCATGGGGTTTGCCCATAAATTCCATCTGACTACAAACTTTTTAATTTGACTATAAAGTGGCCTACTTGACAATAAAGTTAAATTATCGACACCATACGAGACATAGAATTTTCTGAAAATAATAACTTTGATTAACTTGTTCAGAAGCAGAACCTAATTTCCATGTTTGAAATCAATTGTAAAAAATTGTAGGTTTCGATATTTTGACCATAAATGGCTCTGTAGAAATTCTCACTTGGATAATATTTCATATTACATTAACTGTGAGTGATACATCTTTTGTTATTCTTTCATTGGATAGTACCTCTATATTCAGAATATATTCACCTGAAGGCAAGTCTGGACTTGTTTTTATAGTAACATGTGAGATGTAATCCGCAAAATTTTTGGATATAAACTTGGAAGGTTCTATATTGACGCTTAAACCTGCTGGCATTGGTAATTTTTCTTCATCAGGCATTGGTAATGCATTGCTTTTACCTGTTATTCTGTAGATATTGTAGGAAATCTCTCTTATTCCCAGCCCTCCTGTATGGTAAGTACAGTAAGTTTCTTCAATTTGTCCAGTTTCTAATGTTATAGAGTCATTATGAAGAGTTACATGTGGCTGGTAAAATCCTGACGCTCCTGGCACCGTTTCTTCACCTTCCACTAAAACTCTTATCCAATCATTACCTCTGGTTCTACTTTCGCCTTCAAAATTCGCTTGCAGATATAAAGTGTACTCAGTTCCAGCACCACGGAAAGTGAGTTCTGGAGTTGTATTGATTGTAATTTTTGAAGTATAGTTATTACGAGGTTGTGCAATATATCTGGAAGGTTCTATACTGATATTTAAGCCATCTGGCATCCCTATCTCTTCTGTTTCATACACCTTTTTTACTCGATATATCTTATAACTGACTTCTGCAGGCCCACCATTTCTGGAATAAAACGTATAATTGGTATCCTATATCTCCCCAGGCTTTAGACGAATGAAATTTGTATGGAATCCTCCAATCGGAACTGTAATTAATTCTGTTGTTGAAGCTAATTCTTCATGGAATTCCATATATGACGTGTTATTTTGAGTTATCTTGGGCTCTTCTGTCTGCAATGTGTCTTCTGAAGGTAAATTTAATACAAATATTATACTTGCACATAAAAATACAATTCCTATTATCGTGGAAGTTCCAATTCTCAAAATATCTTTTCTTAGCATGATATCACTCCAACAATAGATATAAATTTACATAACTATATTATTTCTGGTTATACTGATACAATTCAATTAGAGGTTGTACTGCTCTTTCATTTCCTATTTTTCCAAGAGCAGATGCTGAATTTTCCAGAATTTTAGGATTTTCGTCATTTAGTGCTTGGATTAGAGAATCTACTGCAGGATCTCCAATTTCAACAAGGGTTTTCACAGCATCTAGTCTAATAAACACATCCTGGTGACCCATATTCTGTATCAATGATTCCATCATTATTTCATCTATAACAGTTTCATCAGAACTAACACATGTAGAAACTGTGCCGAATATCAGAAGAATAGCTGATACAAAAATACATATAATTTTTACATTCATAGTTAAAAATATGTGCAATATTATTAAAAATAATTGGTATGTTTTGTGATTAAAACCGAAATTACCAATTCATCCTGACATTTATGGATAAAACTGAAAGACCTTGCTTTATTTCCTAGCATAGATCTCGCTTCATTCTCCAACCTATAACGCTGATTAGTCGTGAAAAATAAAAAAAGTAGGAATCAAAGATGGGGTCCTTCATTCCATTGATTCAGCTATTTTGATGAGTTCATCTGAGCCCACTGGACCGTTTATTATCATTTTGGTATTTCCTTTGTTCCATGAAAGGGATGCATAATCGTCACCAAGTGGCGAAGAAACAAGCTGGCCTTCATACCCATTGATATCCACGATCTTACCCCCATTTTCCATTATTGTAGGAGATTCTTCCTCATAGAAAATTTCTCTGATGTGGAGGGATTCGAAATCTTTTGAATAGGTTATGGAAACAATTTCCTGTATTTCGCCAGAAAATTGGGTATTATTATTAACTGTTGCATCTTCAAATTCATAACCTTCAGGAATATAGGAAGGGACCAACACATCATATTCAGACAACTCCTGTGCTTCTTCAAGAGTTACTTCCTCGGGAATTAGGTCCTCAAGGCTATCAAAAGTGACCACTTCCGCCCCTTCGGGAATCTCAAACTCAAATTCCGAATCAGGAATACCTGTATTGACTTCAAAATCCCTGTATTCTGTAACAATCATGAGATTGCCTTCATCATCATACATTTCGAACTTGAGAGGCATCCATGTTTCTTTGTCAATCCACGTTTTCATATCAACAACTAAGCCAGACGTTGAATTGTCATTTGGTTTTATGGATATTACATAACTGTCTCTGCCGTCAACGGTATCTATGGCATCTAGCGTTAAATCGTTCTCATCCAGGAGATCCTGCATCATACCTGTATAATCCATCTGGCTGGCATCAAAATCTCCCATGGAGCCCAGATTCATCACCATCACAGAATTCTGATCGGGATTATATGTCCACATTGTTTTTCCGTTGGAAACCATAACCATGCCTTCACCCTGTTCGGCTTGTATTATAGTGGTTTTCGTCTTATCGGGCATCTTTTGGGACATTGAAGTAATTGATGTGATTTCCTGCTCACCCAAATACGTCGTCATGTACATAGTGGCGGAATAGTCCTCAATGTTTGCCTGCTTTTGCTTATATTCCTCAGCAATCTGTGCGGCTGTGAGTTCTTCACCAATACATCCTGCGGAAAAGAGCAGGAGTGATGTTATCAGTAAAATAAGTGTTAATTTTTGTGTATTCATAGTTCCACTCCATAAGTTATGGAATAAAACCATCGTCAGGTATAAAAATTTAACCATTTTGTAAAAAATATACGGAGTACTACTAATTTTTCATGGGCTGTAAATATATTCCCATTCTTCTTCGGTAAGACTTAGGAAATTTCCAGTTGTATTAGGTATGTTGACCGATGTCCGAACCCAGGACAGAAAACAATATCTCTCACCCATACGATACGTTCGATTCATTTATTTTCGACACTTCGCTTTTTTACAAATGAATCCATTGAACCAATTAATATCACAGATATCAATGTAAGGTATAGCAACAATGAACTGAAATTATCATAGAACCATAGTTGATAAGCATTATATAGTGCCAGTATGAGTGGTATTATACGATATATTTTTCTAAATCGTTTCATGATGAATTTCCCCAATGTTACTTATTGACGTTTCTAAATAATATTAGAATAACAGCTATTAAAACAATTATTGCCAACGCATAAAGGATACTACCAATGATCTGTCCTGTAAGCAAATACTCCATGAAATGGTATAAAATTGCAATAAGCAATAACAGCAATCCAAATAATGCACTTACATAATTGTGATAAAGATGTCTTGCGATATTTTGTATTAAATCCTGAACTTCCTTCAGCATACTTGTCCCTCATCCCTAACATGTGATCTGACTAGATAGTAATACAGCACTGCACCTATGAAATTCAGAAAAATTAGAACAAGCGACCAGATCAGTTTATCATTATCCCCCTTGCTGGGAAAATCATTAATGTTCCTCTGAAGGCAGTCACATAACATGAAGATCCAGAAAACAATAGCTATTGCGATAATTCCCCATAATAGTTGACCTATGTGATATGTAAAAACAAGTATGGCAAAGAATACCATAAGTCTGACAATTGTCCATTTTGATTTTATTTTGCTCACGCTTATACCCCCATATTGTTAGCTTAATACATCTTTATCTCGTATTCAGTTCTAGTTAGTCTCTCATTGCAGAATATGACCACATTTGTTGTTCCGTAAATGGAATGCTTCTGAGTTCAATCGATAAATCCTCGTATAAAAAATACTACCCAGAACAGAAAACAGCATATCGCAAGAATATTGTACTGTATTTCTTTTATTGATGCAAAATAGCCTTCCAAGCCACCGAGGATGGCCAGAATTCCAAAAAAAGCAAGAGCATCTATTCTAGTAAAGTCTCTTGATATAATTGAGCTCAAATAGATATAGAGAAAAAGTCCGACTACAGGTACTACTCCAATTGTAATGGATCCGATTTTATCCCTTGTGATCAATCCATACATGATGGGAGCGATCGGTAAAAGAAACATGCTGAAAAACACAACGGGAAATGTCAATAAGTCACCAATTGTTGTGCGCAATGCGTGCTCTAGATGGTTTATTCCAGTTGTAATAACAACGATCACTGCAGATATGATAATTGGGATAATTGATTTTTTTATGTTCATTTATTACCCTTCACAATGCTTGAAAACCCCACCAGATTCTCCAATAATCCACGTTTGTAAAATCAATAACATTTCAATCCTGCTTATCTGTTTTCAGATTATATGTGGCAAATGCACTGAATGATCCAATGACCGAATAGAAAATGATCAAAATCATTATGAAACCAATAAATATGCTGGTAGCTGCCGACTCATGTCCTAACACAATCATACCTTCAGGGGTAAACAGAAATATTATGGCCCAGCCAATTACATTGTATATAAATATTGAAATAGCTGCATATTTGATGGGATTTTTGTCTGTTATTTTACCAACGATTATGCCTACAAGTATTGCACCAACAATCCCCCCATATATTGTATTAATATCTAAAAGACTAAAAGTGCTGAATAGTATAATCCCAAATATTATTCCTGTTAACAATACTTTTCCAGATTTCATTGCATCATTTCCCCAAAATTAAAAATACTGGTGTTGAAACACCAGCAATAGTTTTTCTAGTTCAGTTATTACGTCAATATTTGCTAAATCCATACAATAACTTTACGATGTGCCATTTATCATAAGTAGGTCACATTATACATATTTTCTGGCCACATCGTCAAACTGTTTTTTTGAATTGAGCAGTTTTCATAATTAAACGATAAATTAAAAATAAAATGACTAACAGGATAACTGCTTCTATCAAGACCACTAAAGTGATTGCTGTTACAGTCAATACTGCAAACTTGGATAAATTAATTGAATTTAATACAAAAAAACAAGAAGTATAATAATTGATACTTCTTAAATTATTGTTTTTATTGATTTTGTATTCATTGCATTGCCATCCACTTTCGTTTATGGTTATTTGTATTGCTTTCATTAGTGACATGCCCAATTCACTAAGCGGGCTTTTGATTACAGAGCAGACCTACAAGCCGATTATAGTAACCTGTTAAAAGCAGAGATTAGAATAATTCTCCTTACTGAAGTCCCAATTTAACAATAGTCCAGTAGGTAAGAAACCCGTAAAGAAAAGATCCCACAAGTGATATTTCGATTAGCAGATTGTCATGAACTACATGTTTAGCCACAACTCCAGGGAGTACGATTATAGCAATAACCGTAAAAATTGGAATTACAAGTCTTAATGTTTTTTGTCTTTCCATGTTACTACCAAAGAATACAATTTATTACCATTCTCAAAAATTCTCAATTAGCATTTTCAAGGATTATCTTAATTGACCGAGTAAAACAATTTTGCTACTTCTTCACTGGGTATAAGATATCCATTTACCTCATCTAACTTAGGATTTGATGGATCTACGCCGTATTTACTGATGTAATCGGTTTCTGCCTTCTCAATAATACTAATCATTTCAGCTTCAGTAATTATGATGTCATAATCCTTGCCAAGTTCCATCCCTTCGGGGGGTTTGCCGTCTTCTGTAACAAGCACTTGGTAGTCACTTGAAAGTATGGTCCCTTCAAGGAAATTGGGTAATTCATTATTGGCGAATTTTATATCATTTTCTGTAATGTTATATTTTCTATACATATCCTGTAATTCTTCGGAGGTATAATTTGTGTCTAATGTGTATTCTCCACTAGCAGCTGCCATTTCATCCTGACTATCATAATTCATTCCAATAATTACAATTCCAACGCCACACATTAAAATCAGAATAATTACAATTACAGTTAGATTTTTTCTTTGCATATTTGAAAATATGTGTAATATTATTAAAAATAATTGGTATGTTTCGTTGATTAAAAATGGAAGTTCTCCACACATCATGATGTGTTTTAACTTTAAGAACTATCTACTGTGCAGCGAGCTAACCTGTAGATCTTCATCCGCTCCCACTTCACAATAATGCATCTCTTCTTTATGTGAAATTAGATTGTCTGAAATGCTTTTGAGGAGATTTCATGCAGTCGAAAAAACAACCTGATAGTATGCATCTCCCACTTTAATCACATGGGAGCCCTTTGAATCAAGGAATTCAATAGTTTGCATCCATTCATCAGGATCAGCTTTCACATAACTCAGAGTCGCAATCGCTTCTTTAAGTGAAGGATATTCGTTCAGCTCTTCTTCCGTCACAACAACAAACTCCTCGGGAATTGTCTCTAATAAATCAGCATCTATCGTTGTGGAATTCATGTGGCTGTACGCACTCCATACAAAGAAACCAGCAGATATCAGAAGTAGCGCCATGAAGGATATGATGAATGCCTTTGCCACAAAAACACTCGACCTATTCTTGCAAACAAGTATCCCAGTACCAAATAGTACCCAGTAGACAAGCAGCATCAAATAGATAGACTCAGGTGGATGTATACCTCTGAGAATGTACCCGCTCAAAAAAAATGTGAGAAGACCTATGCAAAAGAACATAATCCACTTGCTTCTTATACTGAATTTTTTCATACTTATCTATCCTCATATCACAAAAATATATCATCTTGATGTGCTTGAACTACCACACCCATAAACAGCATTAAGACAGAAAATCATCTATTAGAGTAAGCCCCCTATGAATGATCCAATAATCATACCAACGGCTGTGACTAAAGCGAATTTCCATTTAATTTCATTGAACATGAAATATGTAACTGGTAGAGCAAGAATGAATCTTATTGCTCCCCAGATCAGTGGGTGTAGATGTGTTCCAGGCATGATATCATCCGATTGATGTTGTTTAAATCATATCGTCTCCAGAAGCTCCTCCAAACTTACAGTTTCACTCCACCCTATCGCTTTTCCATCATCAGTCAAACCGAATTTGCCCTGCATGCCTCCTGTAACTACAAAATGTTCAAAACCAACATCACGAGTAGCGGCATAGGTGTCTTCTCTTAGGTAAAGCAACACTTTTTCATCAATTTTGAAAGAAGGTTCATAATCAACAGACATGCAGATATACCCATCATTCCCACCTATTGTCCTAAC
Organism: Methanococcoides seepicolus; assembly: GCF_023684405.1. Lineage (GTDB taxonomy): Archaea > Halobacteriota > Methanosarcinia > Methanosarcinales > Methanosarcinaceae > Methanococcoides > Methanococcoides seepicolus. The sequence goes on from NZ_JAGSOI010000064.1 coordinate 9,800, forward strand.
AATAACTTCTTTTTCTGAGAATGGATTTTTGAGATATTGGTCCACATTTACCACAATGTCAGTGTATATCAGATCATTGTGATCTAAATCTTCGATCACATCGGTTGGCCTCTTACCATCAGGAGTATTCCATTTGCTTGGCAAGATTTCTTTAATATTACCCATCAGAATGACATCAGACTCATTGCTCAGGTCTTCATGACTCATGTATGGAAGGCAACCACTAACTTCAATGGTTATGCCTTCAAACACATCATTGGTCGGTTCGGTTGTTTTGAGGGATTGAACATTCTCTTTTACAACCTCTATAGTAATGTTATTAGATTCCAGAGTGCCTATCCAGTAAGGTTTTGTAATTGATTCACCTCTTGAAGTGTGATATACAACATTGAGTATGTACGTTCCATTATTCAAGTTCCAGCACTTTGAATCAAATGTAGCATTAAGAGATTGTCCAGGACTAAGTTCAACAAGGTTCTCGTTAGTCAGCGTTGTTCTTGAAATTACCCCACATCCATAGGGAACCTGGGTACCATTGGAATCATAGAAATATACGTCATAACTAATTTGTTCGTACATTCCCCAGACATTGATCGTGTTTTCTCCAACGTTTGTCAATGTTAAGTGAATAGGGAATGTTTCGTTATCGAGCACCATTGTTTTTTCAGGCATGACTGTGAAATTCAATTCTCCGATTTGGAATCCAGGTCTCAACTCCACCAAGACACTTTCCAGAGAACTAATCTTATTTCTGAGATAAGCATCCCTACTTGCATCTGAACTGTAGATGACATGAACGACTTTTCCATCATATCTTTTATTTGTCTGTTCTATGGAATAATACTCAGATCCTGTATCAATGTGACCCAGAACAACATCATTTGCCACTGTAAATAGAGCAGAACTATCTGATATTCCAACAACTTTTCCCTTATAACTCTTGATATGTGGAAACATCTCTGGATTTTTAAATACGCTATCTTCATGAAGTTCCACATCAAAATCTTTTCCCAATAATTTCATTTTCACGGTGCCGTTAGCAGCGGATTTCTTAAAGTTTTCAGGATTTGCAATTGCAATTTCGTAATGACTTCGCATCCAGGAGAATCTCTCAATTGTTTTTATGTCATAATCGATTTTCTCAAAGATCATGTTTTCATCTGATATCTCGGTTGTTTTCGTAACATAATCTCCATATATGTATCCCACAGTCACTAGAGCTGCAAGAATCAATACGATCACTCCGAATTTCCCAGCAGTTTTCAAATCAAACACTCCCCCACTCATTGAATAATGTACATAATACTATTAAAACAATTTACTACATATAATTATTTTTTGCATTGAGTATATGTTATAATCTAAATAATAAAATTAAAAGAGTTCTTTTTTTGGAGATTTCATGATCCCAACCTATTGATTTGCACTAAATTGGCTATAAAAATACTAAATATATTTTTCAATCAAAATCATAAAACTAAAAAGTATTAAATACTGATACTTATTCTATAAACTATGGATAAAAGTAAAATTATTTTGCTAATTTTATTAAGTATACTTGCATTGCTTTGTGTGGGATGTATTGAAAATTCAACTATAAGTGCAAAGACTACAATAAATGCAGAGTCGGTTGAAGATTATGATATTTCAACTGCAAACAATGCTTTTGCTTTTGACATGTATTCAATGATTAAAAATGAAGATGAAAATGTCTTCTTTTCACCATACAGCATATTCACTGCAATGGCTATTTGTTATGATGGTGCTGAAGGCTCCACAAAGGAACAGATGTCAAATGTGTTTTACTATCCTCTCAGTAAACCCGTTCTTGAAGGGAGTTCAAAAGAGATGATAGGCATTATCAATTCTGGCAGTGAATATTACAGTCTTGAAACTGCAAATGCTCTCTGGGTGCGGAATAGTTATCCGTTGAATGAGCAGTTTGTGAGCAACTCAAAAACCTATTATGGTGGAAAAGTAACAAATGTCGATTTTAGAAATGAACCTGAAAAATCCAAGGACATCATCAATGAATGGGTTGCATCAAAGACCAATGACAAAATCAAGGACCTAATTTCAGATGATATGATTGAGCCCGACTCGACAGTCATGATCATTACAAACGCAGTTTACTTTAAAGGAAAGTGGCTCAATGAATTTGACGTGGGGAATACGCAAAAGGAGCCATTCTATAATTCATCTTCAAACAAAGAAGAAACTCTTGTAGACATGATGTATACAGAGGAGTATTTTAGTTACGGTGAAAGCGAAGATGCAAAAATCATTGAACTGCCCTACAAAGGCAATGATCTAAGTATGTACATTGTCCTTCCCAATGAGAACAACATTGCAGATTTTGAAAGCAGATTTACCCACTCTGAGTATGGCAAACTTAAATCCACTCTGGAATCAAGCAATGATGTACGAATCTGGTTACCAAAGTTCACATTTACAACAAATTCAGAATTAGTAGATCCATTAAAAAATATGGGTATAATTGATGCCTTTGACAGGGAAAATGCCGACTTCTCTGGCATCTTTGACATCCAAAGGGTGCCACCTGGCTACGTATTAAAAATAGATGAAGTAGTCCATCAGGCATTTATCGATGTGAATGAAGAAGGTACTGAGGCAACAGCAGCAACGGCCATTGAAGCAACTGACGATGCACCGATGCCTGGGCAGATAATGGAATTCAAGGCCGATCATCCTTTCATGTTCTTCATCGAAGATCAGAGAACTGGATGCATCCTCTTCATGGGAAAAGTTGAAGATCCTGAATATGAGAAAATGTCATAATGGCATTTTCTCCAATATCTTTCTCGCTTCCTTCGTATTCGGTTCAAAATCTCATTCCTTCACTCGTTGACCTAAAATTCGCGTGGTTGACCGAAAAATACCCTATTTATTGGTCAAATCGACTAAAAAGTAGTGTAGATATACATGATAGGTATTTGATTACTGACAAGGAAGTATGGCAGTTTGGTCCATCTTTAAAAGATGATGGAAAAAAAGCCTGTACTATTAATCAATTAAAGGATGAAGCTGGAAGTGCAATAAGACGGAATGGAATGGGGGGGTCAGAATCTGGTAAAGATCTTCCAGACCGAGATAGCATTTGATGATGTTCTTTATGTTGATTGGGATGAGTTCAATGATTCTGGAGGACAAAAGGAGCTGAAGGATGTCAGTTTCGAATATGTATGGTAGCATTCGGATCTTTCAACTGGAATATAAAAGATGTAGGTCTCTTTCTGATCTTATTGCTGATCAGCAAGTCTGTTCATTCCAACGAATCTGAAAACCATGACTCCAAATAAAGTGGTTATAATGAGAAAAAGAATTCTTTCTGCAATCGAAAATGGTGCAAAGCTCGTTAAGAACGTACTGGTTACTAAAGTGTTGTGAATTATTGTGAATATGCCCAAAGCAAAGTAAGATAATATTATAGTCCCAAATATAGAAGATTCTATTTTCATGTATTGTACTCTCATCAATAACTTCATAACTTCATGCATATTAGTATCCAATTAATAAATTTAACACGTCAGTGAACAGTCGATAAATTTTGATTGATATGATATAAACGTTTCGATATTTCCCGCTTTGTCCGAAAAATAGGGTCTTTATCGGACAACAACATGAATTTTCGGTCAAAATCAGTATTATTCGGTCAAGCTAAAAAATGTGACAAGAATTGCTCCATATTTTCAGCCGTAGCTATTAGGAAAGACGACGAATGTGCATGAAGTAGTGCTTGTTGAATGATGGAAATAATATTTACAGAAATAAACATCTTTGATTACAGCTTGCTTAGAGATTTGTGGATTATCCAGCAATATTACTTCACCGTCTTTATAGAAAAAGGGTTATTCGGCAACCCCTTTTACAACTTTTGTCACATTGTAGCCATAGCTGTCTACTCCTCTGAAGATCCAGACAGGTTCATAGAATTCTTGTTCATCTCCAGCACCATTTGAGAAATACCCTAACTCAATGTTGTTTATTTCGATTGATCCACCATATCCAGCTTCTTGTACAATCGTTTCTCCGCGATTTAGTTTCCCTATAGCTTTATCACCACTTATCACTTCGACATTGCCAACTTGCTCCAACTTTCTCCAATATTTTGCATAATATATCACTTCACCATCGTCCCCAAGCGAAACAGTTATAGAATCACCAGGACCAACCACTGGCATACCGTTTATATGTCGATCATAGCTTACTTCAACAAACAATGGGTATTCTCCAACCACGACTCCTTCTCCTGAACTTGTATCTCGCTCCTGCATGGTAATCGTTTCAATATTCGAAATAGAAGCATCTTCAGGGAAACTTCCTTTGTCTCGAAGATATTGATCTGCAATTGCTACTGCTTCCTTTTCAGATGGAAGGGATTCTCGTACTTTCATTAATCCCGATTTTTGCTCATTTTCATTTTCCTCACTGACTACTTTGTAGTATGGAACACTGCTTGATGTTTCGGGTATCTGAGCCTTAATAGTAATATCATCCGACATTCCAAGCACTCCAGTGACTGAATTATTCATGTTTGAAACTGCTACTGTTGCTATTATGGCAACTATTAACAACAATATTGGTAAAAGATATTTTAACTTCATTTAAAGTCCCCATAGCACTCCATCATATACTCCCATACAAATCATATTACCTTTAAGTATTTATAATTTATTTTGAAATGAGGGATGGACGAGAAATATGGTATTTTTCGGTCAAAATTATGAATTATCGGTCATCGACACGAATTATCGGTCAAATCGATTTTTCGGACAAAGCGTATAATATAGGGCTTGCCCATAAAGTCCCCTACATTGTGGTCAAATAACTCACTTTATAGTTAAGTAGCCTACTTTGTAGTCAAACCACGTGCCAACAAACCATTTCCTATTCTCGAATGAACAAAAATCATAAATTTGATTGTAATATTTGAGATTAAGACTTCATTGATGTGTCACAACTAAAAAATGATAAACCAACGAATTTTTTGAAATGGGAGTTCTTTTCAAATAAAAATAAACGAACAAAATAGGAACAAGATTATGCATGTGCATACTCTTGATTTTCCTGTTGGACTTGTTGCAGATAGAGTACGTTTATCTCAGAACCCAAGAAATCAGTTATTTTGAACCGTTTCTCCTGCACAAATACGCAACTAAAAACACCGCGATTACCAATATTATAGTCAAACACCCAACATTTTGGACTTCTGTTTTTCACTAAGAAACTTTTCAATCCATCTCTTTGCAAAGCTAATTTTTGATGAGCACTCCATAAATTTCTCATGTATTAAATCCCGCATATGATCAATATCGATAATGAACT
>NZ_JAGSOI010000065.1 GCF_023684405.1 Methanococcoides seepicolus
AGGTCAATATCTTTCACAAACCAAGGAGATGATAAGCCAAGTGCAATTTGAATGAGTTCTTTATCTTCCATAGAATTGAATTGGAAGATGAAGATGTTAAATTACCCACTCGATGTTGAGGAGATCCATTATTTGAAATTTCTGATCTTTCGAGAACTCTATGAGATTTATCCAAAAAGCATGACCTATAATGAAATTGCAGAGATTATAGAAGTTGAAAAAAGCAAAGTAGCAAGCATGTTAAAGAGTTATCGATATTATGGTTATGTTGGGAGAAGAAAGGGACGTGAAGCTAAGACAAATAGACTGATGTACAAGTATAAGCTAAATATCCTTGGAATTCAAACATATATGAATCTAAGAGCTTTACACAATCAAGGTAGAGAACTTAATCTTCGTAAACTCCAAAGAGGAAAGCCATTACAGAAGATTGATTCCTACATAGGTGAGACACGACCAATTAGTGAATTAAAAGATTGAACATATATATTCAAACATATCCTTTTTGGAGTAATTATCCCATTCTTATCTTGCGCGGATTTTCTTTAACGTACCATCCTGTTTCTCATGTACATCTCTTGTGCTTATCGATTTCTGGATAAGGGATATCCTGGTATTAAAATATAGAAATATTATAAGGATGAGATGATAATCGAAATTTATTTGTTAATTTTGAAAAGCGTAATTTCTTTTATACTAATACAATTAAGGATTTTGTCTAGCAGACCTTTCTTCTCAACAGATTTATCGAGTAGATTTAGAAAAGTAACATCTATTTGGTCTTTTACTTTATAGTAATCGCCATTTTCAACATCAAATTTACATGCTGATATACAGCACTAAGAAGATGCAAGTTCAAAATCATATTTTAGTTGTTGTTTACGTCTTTTGGAAAGGTTTTGATTATCTATAAAAAAGGTATCAATCAAAGTTTGGAATGCTTCTTTAAGTTCCATTGAAATGTCTGATTCAGTTACAACTTTATGAAGTCGTTCCTTTGCTTCACTAAACGTTTCCATAATAGAATACCTGTTAAATATTAGTTTAAATGCTCGTTTAAACTTATAACAAACTCAGTTTCATATTCGTTTTCATCTACAAAACTGACAACTAATTGTGGATTCCCGTCTTTATTAATTTCTTTAAATGCTAAGTTGAATTGCTTTTTAGCATTTGGCAAGATGGTAAAATAACGTGCATATTCTTTACTTGTTATTGTGTAATATTTCGTTGGAAGTAGTAAACTATTATGAATGCCTACTTGAGATCCGTCATCATAAACTATGCCGTGTGTTTTGAATTTTAATTTAATACTCTCGGATTCATGATTTGTGATTACAAGTTTTACATTATTAATTCCATCTTCTTTAGTTATTTCTTCAACTTCTACACTATAATCGTCATTTTGACTTATGCATCCTGTAGCAAACAAAAAAAATAAAATTAACACAAAAATCAAAATAATTTTTTTCATAAGAGAGTAATGTCTTTTATAGTTATAATTGTTCCCAATGATTATGGAAGTTTATTAACTTCCAGAGGTATGTACAAAATAACGATTTGAAAGCATTCATATTAGAACCCCTCCACAATCTCCACACTAATCGTTCTCTCATCCACCAATATCATGGCTCTACCCCAAATCATCGTAAATAATCTTTCAAAGATTACATGAGGAATGTCTCGAATAAATTTGTTCGGTGATAAACTATGAATACCGAATCTAAATTTAGGACATTTCTTGAGAATGCAATTTGGGAAAAGACTTGGGAAGATGAAGAAGATGAGGAAGGAGAAATTCAATCCTATGAAGTGATGACATTTGAAGAAGCAGGGATGTTGTCTAATGATAATGGCTTAGTTGTTATCACACCTGATAGATCGACCTTTGTTGTGACAATCCAGCAGAAGATGTGATAGTATGGATGGTATTTTTGGTGAAGTTGTCTTTACTTACACATCAGAACAAGTTGTTGAAGATGGCATCCTTTTTGATATCCTACAAATCAATCCTGAATGGGAGAAAGGTATCATCAGGTACATTACAACTAACCTAATGTCTCAGGGCTACATGGATGATGATATTAATGTGCCTAATCTGTTAGACCTACTGAATCAGGCTAATGCGATTGTGCGGCAAGCATCCAATGGCTCCAAGGATAAGCCAGAATCGTTTTATTCAGGTGAGATTGAGTTGCCCAGTGGGAAGAAACAGCAGATATTCATATCATTAAACGAGCTTGGCAAGTACACAATTATGCTACCTGAAGATTATTGACAACAAAAATAGATATTATTTTTTTTGCTTTTTTATTCTATATATGTTATGTAATTTAATAAAAATATAATATTTTTGATTATTGATCGATCAGATAATGGGATGTTCACCACAGCTCTACGATTCACCCATAGGCCCCAGTAACAATTATGTAATAATTTAAAACGTTAATTTTAAATAATAGTAAGTAGGTAAACACTTTCTTAGTACCGTGTAAAACGATATACACACAATTGGATCAAAGGAGCAATAGAATTGTATTCAAAAATAATGATGATCGAACGCCATGTAACAAACTGCGAAAGCAGCTTGCTACTGTTTAAAGTAGGACCAGGGGATGAATAAAATGGTTCTGGAAGCAGGAGACACTGCATTTGTTCTGATATGCACCGCCATGGTCATGCTTATGACACCGGCAGTAGGGCTTTTCTACGGAGGTATGGTGAGAAACAAGAACATAATATCCATGATAGCCCTCTCTTTCATCTCACTGGCCATCGTTACCATCCAGTGGGTAACAATAGGCTACACCCTTTCCTTCGGCCATGATATCGGAGGATTGATCGGTGGGCTGGACTACATTGGCCTAAAGGGAGTGGGAATGGATGGAGATGGGATACCAGACATACTCTTCATGGCTTTCCAGCTTGTATTCGCAGCTATAGCACTGGCAATCCTGACCTCAGGTGTGGCAGAAAGGATAAAGCTCAGTTCATTTATCGTATTCGGACTCCTCTGGACAACCCTTGTATACGACCCCCTTGCTCACTGGGCATGGGGAGGCGGCTGGGCACATAGCATGGGAGCACTGGACTTCGCAGGAGGGACAGTGGTCCACATCAGTTCAGGATTTGGAGCACTGGCATTATCATTTGTCATAGGCAAGAGAATAGGATTCGGAAAGTATAGTATGGAACCTGAGAACATTACCACCACTTTGCTTGGTGGGGCATTGCTATGGTTCGGATGGTTCGCATTCAATGCAGGAAGTGCACTTGCAGCGGATGGTCTTGCAGCAAACGCTTTTGTGGTCACACTGATATCTGCTGCATCAGGAGCCCTCACATGGATGGGAGCTTCATGGATAAAAGGCAAGCCAAGTTCACTGGGAATGATCAGTGGTGCTATTGCAGGACTTGTTGCTATTACCCCGGCATGTGGATTTGTAGGACCTCTGGAGTCCATAATCATTGGAGGTTCAGCAGGGATATTATGTTACGGAACTTTACTTTTCCGTATACACAAGAAGTTTGATGAAAGTCTTGATGCATGGGCAATCCATGGCGTAGGAGGACTTTTCGGAGCACTTGCCACAGGTGTCTTTGCTGTCGCAGCCATTGGCGGGGTCGATGGCCTGATATACGGAAATGTAGGACAGTTCATCATACAGGGAATCGATGCATTCGTTGCGGTTGGTTATTCTTTCGTGATGACATATATACTTGCGAAGATAATTGACAAGACAATCGGTTTAAGAGTTACCGAAGAAGAGGAATATGTCGGACTGGATGTTGCCCAGCACGGTGAATCAATGGAGCTTTAAGGTGATTCCATGAAGAAAATAACAGCCATAATAAGACCGGAAAAACTGGAAACAGTAAAAGAGGACCTTGCTGAAAAAGGATTTAATGCAATGACTACCTTTGACGTTAAAGGCAGAGGTGAACAGAAAGGGATATGCCTCCAGTTCAGAGGTAAGCGGAACCTTATCGACATGATACCCAAGATACAGATCGATATCGTTGTAAAGAATGATGAAGTTGAAACGGTAATACAGACCATTAAACAGTCTGCACGTACCGGAAAGATCGGAGACGGCAAAATATTCGTATCGCCTGTGGAAATGGTAGTAGGAATAAGGGCAGAAGAATATATTACAGAATAAATCAGTAGGGAGGTTCCTTAAAATGGAACCTCTTTCTTCCTTTAAGAAATGGTATAAATAATTGATCGATCTCCAAAAATAGAATAGGTACTTTCAAGCCGTAACCGATCGGTATGAGAGAAAGATCATTGCAATCTTTTTCAGAAGCCGACATCTACCCGAAAAGGTTAAAAGCAATGTAAGTAATGGTACTCCAATCTCAGTACATTCCATTATTACTGATTCGTAATCAGTGTCTTAAAGTATAAGGTATGGTCAAGTGAATTCCAGCAACAACATTTCTAAGAGAACTTATTCAAAGCTGATTGTTTTTGATATGGACAGCACCCTCATAGATGCGGAAAGCATCGATGAGCTTGCGCGTGCTGCCGGCGTTGTGGACAAGGTATCCGTTGTAACTGAAAAAGCAATGAACGGAGAGATAGATTACAACCAAGCGCTTAAAGAAAGAGTTGCACTTTTAAAAGGATTGAAACTTGAAAAAGCAATGGAAACAATGAATTCCATGCCCCTCATGCCCGGAGCAGAAGAGCTCGTCAAACATGTAAAATCCCTGGGATTCAAGACCGCAATATTATCAGGTGGATTTACACTTTCCACTGACAGAATTGCAAAGTTACTTGATATGGATTATGTGTTCTCCAACATACTGGAGATCGAAGACGGGTATCTTACAGGCAGGGTTTCCGGACCAATGACAGAAAATCATTCAAAGGAAAAAGCTTTTGAACAGATAGCAAAGGAAAATGGTCTGAAACCTGAAAACTGTATTGTTGTTGGCGATGGTGCTAACGACATATGCATCTTTAAGATAGCAGGATGTGCAATTGCATTTAATCCAAAACCAATTCTGCGTCAATACGCAGATGCGGTCATTACCCAAAAACACCTCAGGGACATTATTCCAATAATAGATTCACTTGACTTGGAGTAAGCCCTGCGTATCGTGCATTAGAAATGCATGAAATGCCAGCTTTTTTGCTGGAGCGGGAGGATTCATAGAGCATGATGAAAGAACTGAACACAAAGAAGCAGGATTTAAAGTCTGCGTCCGAAGACTACAAAGAGAAACGTAATGCATTGAACGCAGAAGCAAGCACTCTAGCAGCGAAGCGCAATGATCTCAACAAAAGCACAAAAGAACTTATCAATGAAGCCCAGGAATACAAGAAGCTTCGTGATGAGAACAATGAGCAGGTAAAAGAGAACAAAGCAAAACGTGATGAGATCAATGCAAAGGCTAACGAAGTATTCGCAAAAGTCGATGCGCTGCGTGCTGCAAGTAATCTTACAGGTCCATCCATAAAGGATATCCGCAAGGAAATAGACCGTCTCGAATTCACACAGCAGACAGAAGTACTCACTCCTGCAAAGGAGAAGGATCTTGTCAGCAAAATAACAGAACTTCAGAAACAATATGTTGTCAAGAAGGACCAGCTCGAGAGCAATACCGAGCTTAAGAACCTGTTAGATGAAGCACAAGCGATCCGTGATGAGGCTTCCGAATTCCACAATGTCCTTTCAGAGTACGCACAGAAAGCTCAGGAGTATCATGACAAGATGATCTCCACATTCAAAGAAGCTGACAAGATGCGTGCAGAATCTGATGCTGCTCACAAGCAATTTGTCGAGTTCCAGGAGAAAGCTGACGAACAGCACAAACTGTTCATTTCAGCACAGAAAGAGATCCGGGACATCGATAAAGAAGTTCGCAAGATGCGCAAGGGAGAGACCGACGGAAAGAAGGTCGCATCAATGGAAGATGTCAGGAAAGATGCTGCAGAGCTATTTGAGAAGTTTAAATCTGGTGAGAAGCTCACCACAGAGAACCTCATGACACTGCAGAAGTCCGGCATGCTCTGATCAACAAAAGTAAATTTACTAATGAGGGCAAGCTTTGCCCTCAATTTTATTATTGACTGTTTTAACCTTATTATTACTACTTTACTGCAATCTGATCAGCAAGTAACTTGGGCCATCATCAATAGCAGATATTGGGTCATATGCAGATAGATATAGGCAAGTCCCCCACATACATCAATAAAATACTTGAGCCAGAATTGTTATCTAAAACTCGACAAAAAAATAAAAAAAATGTAGCCTTGAAAATATAAAAGATACAAGGTCAATCAAAATTATGCAATTTCCTAAACTCAGGGTCCCTCATCAAGCAGATACCCCCATCATAAGTAGAATCTTTGCGGATCTTTCGCCAGACATCAGCAAGTTTGTCCTGATCGATATTACCAAACGATAAAGGCAGACATGCACATGGGAAAATATCCCCCTCTGGAGTGATATGTAACCATTTTCTACCTGCAAAACAGCCCATCTTCTTAAGGACATGTGGAATAGGGAAAAGTTTTGGACCATCCATTCTTTCAGCTTTTTCTATGAAAGAATCGAATTTCCTGTGATCTTCTAAGCTCATCAGGCCATCCGAACGGTCCATCCATCTTCCAGTAGGGACTATCTCGAAGAACGAGATCTCATGTACACCCATCTCAGTTGCCAGAGTGTAGAAATCATCCAGTTCATCAATGTTGTTAGGAGAGATGACGACATAGATATTAACAAGCAATCCGGAATCCAGTGAATTCTTTATCCCTTCAATGGCAGAGTTAAAAACACCTGAACGGCCACGCATTGAATCGTGACCTGCTTCATTTGCACTGTCAAGACTGACGCTGATCATATCAAGACCGGCTTCCTTTAGGGACATTGCTTTCTCAAGCGTTAGCCCGACACCTGATGTGAACATACCCGTGAGCGCCCTTTCCCGGTCCACATATTCGATGAGCTCTTCGAGACCATCATAGGTCAGCGGTTCACCACCATCAAAGACAATGAAGGTTGAACCCAGGTCAAGAACCTGATCAATGACATTCTTTACGGTTTCAACAGGTAAAGTGGCTTTGTTCTTCGTATCAGGAAGAGCACAATGGAGACATTTATTGGGACATTCCTCCGTTATTGAAATGGTCACCTGCTCAGGAAGCATTTTCCCCCTTATATATCCCATCTGGCTTGACACAAGCCGATCAAAGGCTTTGCTTGGAATAGGAGGCATCCATGTGGAGAAGATAAGTTCATCCTCTTTTATAACAGCGGGCTTCTTACCATCGAATAGGTCCATCATATCGGAAGTGAGCGGTTTAATTGCCCTTGATGCAACTCCTGAGGTGTGCATTTTTACAAGACCATCATCTACTGTTGCATAGACCTTGAAGAACGGGTTCTTGTAGAAATAATACCTTTTATCAGAGGTCATAAGTTCATTTGCTCCTCAAAAGTGCCTTATAAGAAAGGAAGGAACGGGGATCTTTCTTCAACATGAAAAGGCCAAGTTGCATACACTTGTGTGTAGAATTACCTGAAAGGAAGGAAAAGTCCTCATCTTCAAATGTCTTCATTAACCTATCGATCTCTCGATCCTCCATCTTGCGAAGGGTTTCGAGACCGATACGGCCAAGAATGTATTCAGCCCTGTATTCAGTGTTCCACTTACTCCGATATTCAGAAAGGACCTTGGCCGAAACATCGTCTTTAGCAATGGCATCAGCGGCAACATCACCACACATCTGACCGGCATGCATACCATAGCCAATACCGGACTGGCCTGCAGCCCCGCCCACGAGCATAACACCATCAGTATGCATCTGTTTTGGTATTGTGACGATGGGATCTCCACCAACTGCCCTTTCATGGATCACAAGATCATCTATGCCTTTAATTTTCTTGAATTTCTCCACCCACCTATCAAAGAATGGAGTTACATCTTTTCCATTCCTTCTAACATAGACCCCGAGAGTAGCAAGGTCCTTGCCACATGGGGAATATGTTGATTTCCAGCCAGGGCAGTGATTGCCAACATAATATTCGAACATATCCGGCTCGCCTATACCATCGGCCTCTACGAACGCTTCCATTGCCCATGCGATATCGTTAGAATACTTCATAGGTTGAAGCCCGAGAAGACCTGCAAGCTTTGAGTTTATACCATCTGAGACGATGACCATCTTACAGGTAAGCACCCCATCGTTCGTACTGAGCGACATCCCATTGCTGTTCCTTAAGATGTTATGTACATCGACACCCATACGCATCTCAACACCGGAATCTTGGGTCTGTTTGGCATAGAACTCATCGAATTTGAGACGATCAAGGAAATAAGCAGGAGCTTCTATCGCAACCCTGCCACCAGATGGTGCTACCAAATATGCTCCATTCATATTCTTAAGAACATAGCTCTGGTCCACCGCTTCGCCTGCCCTGTCGAACATTCCTTTGAAGAAAGTATTCGCAGGGTGTGTGGGATGGCCGATAATCTCTTTTTTATCAAGAAGAAGAACCTTCACACCTTTTCTAGAAGCATTACGTGCAGCCATAAGTCCTGCAGGAGATGCACCGATCACAATAATATCAGCATCCATTTCTATTACCTCCGATCACCAAAGAATTCCCGCATAGGAAGAAACACCAATGGAAAGGATCACATCGAGTATGAGTGAACCAAACATCACACCCCTGTACCTGGAACCCTGAAGGAACAACCTACCTCCACGTTCAGGAAGAGGATTTTTCACAAAATCAAGTGCCTTTGATAGCATCCACATACCTGAAAGTATGGCACCTGTAAAGAAGACAGGACCAAGTTCTGCGGTGATACCAATGGCCATTGATGCGAGGATACCAATTACCCAGCATGCAAGAATGAATTTGGATGTCAGAGGTACCCCAAATGTCACCGGGAATGTGGGTGCACCTTTTGCACGGTCACCTTCAACATCCCTGCATACTCCAGAAAGGGTGAAGCCCCAATCAGCAACACACATCATTATAAAGAAGAATATTGCCGGCAATGGCAATATTACACCATCATTTCCCCTGAGTATGCCCGCAGGGTCGAAAGCAAGCCAGATGCCGACCGGAACAAGCCCATAAGCTATTCCCACGGGTATGAAGCTTAAAAAGGTCATCCGCTTTGCGAACATTGAATATATGCTGATGGTCGCTACTGCGATGACAAGTATGAACAGAGATTCGGGATTCAGATAGAATGCTGCCACTGCTGCTACGAAGAAAAGGATGAGTGAATACGTCAATCCATTTTTCTGGGATAGCGTTTCAGATGCCAACGGCCTGTCAGGCAGGTTTATCTTATCGATATCCACATCACAGCAATCATTATACACATAAGAACTTGTGATGGCAGCATATCCACCTATGACAGCAATTATGAATGGAATGAGCGGAGGTAGTGCAGATGTGGCAAGATAAGATGCCAGCAGTGCACTCGATGCCGGAAGGGCAAAGTCCATATCCGCAATCTCCGGCCTTAGCAGTTCTAAGTATGGGTTGCGTGTTTTTGATCCTGTTGTTGATACCAAATGAATCACCAATGATGAGATATTTAATTGTTGTTTTCAATGAACATCAATGAATCACTCTTTGACGTCCGCGATCTTTTCCAGCTTTTCAAATAGAGGATGTTCAAGCTCTTTTCCCTTTATGAAAGTAAACTCTGCATCGGGATTCAATTCGATGAGCCGGATAGTATTTTCAAGAGCCTTGCCTAACGATTCGAGATCGGTGTCGTTGATAACTTCCGCATTGAACGGATATACCTCGGAAAGTTCAGCAGGGAATGAACCGAATGGTGCTTTGAATATAAGGTCATTATCAGATTCAGGATAGGTCCTCATTGAGAACGGTCTGATCACAGCAGTGCCTTTTATGGTGAAGCGCTCAAGCCTTTTGGAGAATCTTAAGACTTCCGGCCTTTGTGCTGATTCTGGTCCACAGTAGAAGAACGTGGATTTAGATGCAGGGTCGTATTTTTCGATCCAGTCAGAATATGAGTACATCCGTTTCAATGCTTCGAGCATTCTTGGATGACTGCGGCATCTCAGTTCCACAAGTTCCAGCAGGTTGCCTTCTTTTATAGATTGCTTTATAAGGCGAATTTCCTCAAATGTCACATAGAGGTTGTGCCTTGCCAGAAGATCACTGCAATTGTCGGCTTTTTTAACCTCTTCTGCTGTGTGTGAGACACATATTGGGCAGGAACATGGAAGATAGCTCAGGTTATCAATATGATAGGTCCCTTTGGAAGTAATGTATCGCCTGTCCTTTGCATAGAGTGCATAAGCTGCAGAATCGAAAAGGTCGCATCCAAGTGCTACTGCCAGAGCGAACATCATTGGGTGACCGGCACCAAACAGATGAACGGGTACGGTGGGGTCAAGACCTTTTTTCGATGAGACGATGACGTCAACAAGTTCTGCATAGCGATAGGATTCCATCAGAGGAACGACTGCACCAATTGGATATACATCGAATTTGTGTTCACTAATGGTGCTGGCACATTTTTCACGCAGATCAGTATATGTAGAACCCTGAACAGGGCCTGCAAGAAGCATCTCGTCATTTACCATGCCGCGTGCTTCGATGAGACGTTTAATGGTAGTTTCCAGTTCTGATTCCGCACGTGATCGAGGTACATCCGGAGGAGTAGGTATGTCAAGAGGGACACCAACGTCTGATCCAATCGTTTTTTGAAACTCGATGATCTGTTCATTGGTTATCTCGATGTCCCCGTACACCGAAAGCTGGAAAGAGCCGGAATCGGTCATTATAGGTCCATCAAAATCAAGAAGTGAATGCAGACCGTCCTTAAGGGCTTTTTCCCGAAGCTCGTCCCTGCGTGATATGATGTAGGAGTTAGTTATTAACATCTGGGCACCGAAGTCCCTCATTTCGGAAGGTTTTATGACCTGAAGGTTCGGGTTTATTACAGGCATGACGGTGGGAGTTTCCACAGTTCCGTGTGGCGTTTTTAGTTTCCCAATGCGTCCTGCTGCATCTTTGTGGGTAATCTCGAATATCGATGACATTTGAGCATTAGATATTGGCTGATATTATATATTTGTATTTCATCACTTTTAAGATGAAATTTGCCAGTATACAATTTAAGCCCGTTATGTTCAATTTATTTCAATTTGAAATTATCCCGGATACTTTTTCAAATGCTTTTGCCACATCGGATTCTGATACATTCAGATCTTTGTTCTTGACTATACCCAGATCTGTTAGTATGATGTGACGGTCAATGTTTATGTTTGAAAGTTTAAGGGCCTTTTTAGTGCATTCCAGCGGGCACCCGTCTATTGCGATTATCCTGTCACAGCCTTCTGCAGATCTCACAAGACCAGATACTTTTCCGCCAATACCCACTGCACACATCATATTCCCAACTTCCCTGTCATTTAGCTCGATAACTATCTGATTGGAAAGCTGACCTACATTGGAAGCACCGGAGCAGGAGAATAGTCCGACATTGCCGGAGCAACATGTACATTTTATATCTTCAGCCATTATTATTACCACCTGTATTTACTGAGTGAGCCATTCCTTTACTTTATCTTCTGAAGGGATCTTGCCTGCGATCTTGACATCGCCATCGATGACCGGCCCAAGAGTGATCATTACTCCGTAGTCCAATATTTTGTTTATATCTTCGACTTTGGTTATTTCGGCATTAATGCCATTCTCATTCACTATTTTCTCAATAACCCCTTTTCAATATATCTACAAGTTCATCTGCATGGGGCATATTCTCTACTATTCGTTGGCACACCAGGTCCAGATCATACTCACATCTGATCATCTGTACTGACTGCGTTTGCGTATCAAATACAGCACAACTTGCACGCACATCCCCATCCCTTGGCTGGCCTACAGAACCCGGATTTATTATTGCCACATCACCCACATGCCTGATGAAAGGAATATGAGAATGACCAATTATAATAAGATCCGCATCCACACCTTCGATCATCTCAAGTACATCTGCTTCAGGAGTATCAGGCTTGATGTATTCATACATGGACCTTAGGCTTCCATGAGCAAAATGTATCTTTTTCTTTCCGAATCTCTTTTCAATATAGAGTGGTAGCCCCCTGAGATAATCCATATGATCGATGCTGAGCTGGCCCCACGTGTATTCCCTGGTAGCGATGGAGAGGTGCTTGTACTTGTACCCACATCCGCAATCAACCTTTGAAGCCACTGCATTGTCATGATTACCTTTGATCGTAGCTATGTTCTCATTTTTGAGGAGTTCGATGCATTCAGAAGGATCAGGGCCATAGTCCACAAGATCGCCCAGGCAGATCACTTCATCATGAGGAACGGAAAGTACGGCATCAAGAGCATCTTTATTTCCATGGATGTCCGATATTATCAAGAATTTCATTTTTGTCACCTCATTATTTGAACATATGCTTTGTCTTCAGACATATGCTTACAAGTCCGAGCATTACAGGAACCTCTATGAGCACCCCCACAACGGTCGCAAGTGCTGCACCCGAATTCATTCCAAAAAGCATTGCTGCGACTGCAATTGCAACTTCGAAATGGTTAGAGGCACCAATTAGTGCTGTTGGTGCTGCATTTTCATAAGTCATCCCAATCACTTTAGCAATGCCATATCCAAGGAAGAATATGAAGAATACCTGAAACAGAAGGGGAACTGCGATCATCGCTATCACAAGGGGCATCTCAATTATCACATCTCCCTGAAGTGAGAACAAGGCAATCAATGTGACCAGTAGTGCAGTAATAGAAATGTTATGCATTACAGGTGAGAAACTGTTCTCGAACCAGTCCTTTCCTTTGTTTGCCAGCAGATAATTTCGTGAGAAGTATCCGGCAAACAAAGGCACACCTACATACATGCTTACAGAAAGCAGAATTGTTTCCCAAGGAACCACGATATCATTTATGCCAAGCAAGAGTCTCGCAAGGGGTGCATATAGGAAGAGCATAGCCAGAGAATTAATTGCAACCATTACCAATGTATGACCCTGATTGCCCTTTGCAAGATATCCCCACACAAGCACCATTGCAGTGCATGGAGCGACTCCGAGCAATATCATTCCTGCTATGTATTGTGAGATCTGGAGCTCTGTGAGATAAGGAGAGAATACATTTGCCATGAACAGCCATGCAAAGAAGAGCATGGTAAAGGGTTTTACAGCCCAGTTGATGATCAATGTAGTAAGTACAGGTTTAGGGGTCTTTCCTGCTTTTACAACCTGTTTGAAATCGATCTGAACCATGATCGGATAGATCATGAAGAAAAGACAGATCGCAATAGGAATAGAAACCTCATATAACTGCATCGAATCCAATGTCCCGGCGATCTGTGGAAAGATCCTACCAAGAGCAATACCAATGACTATACATGCAAAGATCCATATAGTCAGGTATTTTTCGAAAAATCCCAGCTTTTTTTCATCAGCCATTATAATCTCCAACCTTTATCTATTTTTGAATACTATTGATACGATCATCCGATAACGTAACCAAATCCAAGTCCTGCAAGTGTAGCAATTACCACTACCAGTGTTATGTATGAAGCTCCTCTTTTTGCACCCAATATCCTGCTGATAACGATCATGTTCGGAAGACTGAGTGCTGGTCCTGCCAGAAGCATAGAGAGTGCCGGACCTTTACCCATGCCAAGAAGTGTAAGAGCACTGATAATCGGAACCTCGGTAAGTGTAGAGAAGTACATCAGGGCTCCTGAGACAGATGCTATCAGGTTTGATGAGACAGATTCACCACCAACAAACCGGGCAACATATTCAGAAGGAAGAACTTCCACAATTACCCCTGCAAAGAACACACCGATCAGAAGAAGAGGTGTGATCTGCTTTACAAGGAACCATGTCTCACCCATCCATGAAGAGAGTTCCTCACGAGTGAACCACTTGAAAGACAGATAGATAGTAACAGTTATCAGAGGAACAAGTATTGCTGCCATCATCGTCCATGTACTGAATATCTCCGGAACAACAAGGATTCCCAGAAGCAGGATGAACAACAAAGCACTATTCTTGTGTTTTTCTTCTCCGAAAGTGGTGATCTTATTTCTTTCCACCTTGCCCCTTTCAAACATCGATGCCATTGTAAGTCCGACAACGATGGATAACGAGACAGCAACAATTGCCCTTGCCAAACCCAGGTCATAGCCAAGGATCTTGGCAGTGTAAACTATTGCGAGTATGTTAATGGCTGGTGCAGAGAACAGGAATGTAGTTGCAGGGCCAATCCCCGCTCCTCTTTTGTAGATCCCTGCAAATAGTGGGAGTACGGTGCAACTGCACACAGCAAGGAGGCATCCTGATGCTGCAGCTATTGAGTACGATACATATTTTGGTGCATCTGCTCCGAAGAACTTCAATACTGACTCTTTAGAGAAAAGTGAAGCTATCGCACCTGCAAGGAAGAATGCAGGTATCAAGCATAGAAGCACATGCAATGCAAGGTAGTTCTGAACTGATTGAACACCTGCATTCATAAGAGATAGTAAATAATAAGGGGAGACATTTCAAATAATGTTGAAATGCTATATGAGCATATCTATCTCAACTATTATTGAATTGATTTTTATGATTCAAGATGATCTAATAGACATTAAAATGAAGTACTTCCATTCAAGATCAAAACTGCAAAATGTGATCATGAATCGAAACATATCAGAAAAACAAAGTCAAACTAGTGATTTAAAATCAGTTAAACAAAAGAAGATTAATAATAGTGAGCATAGCAGCGATGCAGATTTCCCGAAGACTCTCGTACTTCAGTACAGTAAGCAACGTGGGCAGACTTATCTTCTGTGTTCGGATGGGAACAGGAGTTGCCCTGCCACTGTGGCCGCCATACTCTT
>NZ_JAGSOI010000066.1 GCF_023684405.1 Methanococcoides seepicolus
CAGGGAGTGACTAAAATAGAGGCATAGTATATTGTTTTTTGGTAAAATCAATATCAAGCACTGATGGAATTGTGTTGAGTATTCTAAGTTTATATCAAATACGTGAGGATGGCTGAATAGTTACAAAATAAGAACAATAAGTTGAACACATTTGTTGTCAACCACTTGTAACCTTTTTCACGGTTCATAATCTCAATAACCCACATTACATCGTCTTGTATGGCATATATTACCCTGTAATTTCCAATTCTTAGACGGTATAAGTCCTGTTTGCCCTTGATTCCTTTTAGTTTCTTAATATCAGACTTACTTGTGGTGGGCTCATTTGCAAATGACTTGAGTTCGGATACGATACGATCTCTTGTGCCAGAGTCAAGCTCCTGGAGAGATTTTGCTGCACTTTTGTGTATTTCAATACCTATCTTCATATATCTCACTTTAATTCATCAAGTGAGACAAACTGATCCTTTTCATCTAGTCGTGCATACATACGATCCATGAACAGGTCATAGTCGGCAGTATCCATTAGACGCGCCAGAATATCACTATATGTTTCACCTTTTAAACCATAGCTTTTCAGTCTATCCCTGATGTCAGTTGTTGTTGGAATAGTTGTTTTGGATTTGGAACTTCCGTGTACTATGTGTGTCATATTAGTTGCTCCAGTAATTTATTTTGTTGTATTTTATTTTAATATATTAATTTGGTTTTATATTACCATTTTCAGTTTGGTTTTATGCTACCATTTCTATTTTACTTATTGTATTTTAGCCACTTTCGTGTGTTATATTTTGTCAATCGGGTTTTGTTTTAGCAACCAAATCCTAGTAACAACTTATTCCTAATATGTACATAGAAGTATGAGTACTTATGACTTGTTATGACTAGTTAGGACTAGTTATAAAGAGTTATAACCCATTATAACTTAAACATAGCAAATCAAATGAAATTGAATAAAATGATGGCAACAGATTATATGAATACAAAATTAGAATTATCCCAAAAAAATCCTAAACTCAATGTCAACTGAATACCAAAAACCCAGCAAATGCCTTTACAAATTGCCAAGCCCATAATCAATTATCACGATTTTTTTCATGGGGAGTACATACGGTTTTGGTACATCGATTTAACGAATCGATATATTGTAACAAACATTATTTGCGAAATTGTGAAATATAGTTAGCCTTACATTATATATTTTGAGTTGAGCTTCCAATAGACATGTTAAAACGAAGCTTAATAGCACATATACGGTTATTAAAAATTTGGCTCTGTAGAAATCCTCAGAAGGTTGTGTATGAGCCATTTATTGATTATGCAACTGGAGATATTAAGGAAGGATCTCATTATTTCAAACCGTTGAGCAGGACAATAATGCAGTATGAGGAACATCTTGAGCATAAGTTTGATGGTGAGGTTGGGATTCTTGAAAGGAAGCATGTTCAGGCTGATGGTGTTGTGTACATTGGCAAAGAAGCCAATAGTATTGATGAACAGGAATTAGATGTGAAGAAGGCTCAGGAATTTATTGATGTGGAAGAGATTAAGAGGAAGATTCTTGAGATGCCACAGAAGGAAGCTGAGAGACTAGGAGTTGGGAGGAATACGTTTCAGGGTATTAAGAAAAGGTTGAAGGAAAGTGGAAAATTGAACTTGAATACTACTGCCGTTAAAAAATTATTAAATATTATTTGTGCATAACTTAAAGATGTGGTTATGATGTTAGAAAAATTTTTAAATTCGAACATAAATTTATTTGTTGCATTGGGTTTTTTTATAGCATTAGCAGGTTATTTTTCTAGCCCATATATCCCATTACAAAATGGATTAAAAATTCTTTTTGATTTAGGAATTGTTTCATCAATAGCAATTTCTATATTGCTGTGTGGAATTATATTCAAAAATTTATTTCAATTTTCAACCAATGATTCTAATTTAATACCAATCTCAGAATTTAGCTTTGAAAATGTTGAACGTTTTCTCTTTGCAATTCCATTTTTTATGATAGTTCTGATTTTATTTTACTATATATTTCAAGCATATAATAAAGAAACTTATCTCACCTTGATATTACTTGCTTATGTAATAGCTGTACCAATATACCTCAAACTTTATAATATTAAATCTTTTGATAAACATTTGTACATAATTCCAACTTTAATTATATTTGCAGGAACTATTATTTTTCATTTATTGGAACAATATGATCCTTTGTACTATAAAATAATACAAGCAATGATGAGTACCTTTGTGCAGATGTCTTTGTTACTTGTAGTCATTACATTCATATTCGACGTTAAAAAGATGCTATCCAATTCTAAGAAAAAGTTATTAGAACGATTTATCTCAATCAAATAATTCAAAGAATTCGGTTTTTTCATCCTGACCTATATCCCAACTTTGCTATGCGAGGGATAAGATTCGAACCTCAATGACTGACAAAATATAGATGATCGCGATTATGTGAGTACACATCCAGTTCAATGCCAATAAGTTAAGAAAATGTTGAAGGGGAATCCCCCTGCACATCTTCCTTTACAGTGCCCCCACTCATTAATATCACCAGCAGATGCCTTCGTAGATTATATCCTGTTCCAGTTTATCAGGTTCGATCATCTTTCTGCCGTCAATGACAACTTTGTTCTTCATACCACCAAACTCGGGATCGAGCTTTCTAAACTCAGCCCATTCCGTCATGATCAGGCAGGCGTCCGCTCCATTAAGAGCCTCTTCAGCACTCTCACAATATGTGATATCCTCAAAGACAGCTTTCATGTGTTCCGATGCCATTGGATCATAAGCAGCCACCAAAGCACCTTTCTCAAGAAGTTTGCGTATGACTGGAATTGAGCGGGATTCACGAATATCATCGGTATCGTTCTTGAACGCCAGCCCAAGTACAGCTATACGTTTGCCTTTCACATCCCCCACATGATCTTCGAGGAGTTCAACCATCTGGATCGGCTGCAGATCATTTACTTCAACGACCGATTCAAGAAGAGCAGGATAATAATCAAGTTCCTTTGCTTTTCCTATAAGAGCACGTACATCTTTAGGGAAACAGGAGCCGCCAAATCCTGCACCGGAATTCAGGAAATGTTCAGAGATACGGAAATCCTTACCCACTGCGTTCATGACCTCATAGGTATCAATGCCAAGTTTTTTGCAGATATTACCCACTTCATTGGAAAATGAGATCTTGGTAGCAAGGAAAGAATTGTTCACATATTTTATCATCTCAGCAGTCCGCGGGTTCGTACGTGTGACCTCACATTCCAAATCCCGATAAAGCTCCGAAACAAGAGAGATCGTACGCCCATCGATACCACCCACAACGATCTTATCAGGATTCATGAAATCATAGACAGCCTTGCCTTCCCTCAAGAACTCGGGATTCATTGCCACACCAAAATCCTTCCCAGCGGTCTTGCGGGAATGTTCCTCAAGAAGATACAACACAACATCCTCTGTGGTCCCGGGGACCACTGTGCTCTTGACAACCACGATATGGAAACCGTCTTTTTTTGCCATGGCCATTCCAAGACTTTTGCAAGCCCTGCCAACGATAGAAAGGTCGATATTCCCGTGTTCGTTCGAAGGTGTGCCCACACAGATAAAGGATATATCCGAGTTCTGTATCGCATAGTCGTAATCGGAAGTTGCAATAAGATTCTTCTCAGCATGCTTTTGCATCAGTCCTTCAAGTCCTTCCTCCCAGATCGGAGGAATGCCGTCATTGATCATCTGCACTTTTTTTTCATCAATGTCTATACATATCACTTCGTGACCAAGCTCTGCAAAACATGCAGCTGACACTGAACCAACGTAACCTGAACCAATAATAGATACTTTCACCAAAAACTCTCCTTAAATAGAAGAAATGTAAACGAATGTATATTAGTATATGGTTTTAAAAAAAGAATTGAACAGTAGCTTTCCTGAATCACAGAAGGAACTGTACGTAAAATATCAATCCTATGGTAATGACACAAAACATTACATCCTTTGCCCTTACCTTCGACCTGCGAATGAAAAGGTTGCTATTGTCATTGCTATAACCCCTGCAAAGCATGCCTATGTAAGTCCTTTCACCCTGCTCGTACGATTGTACGAAAAGGGAACTTATTGTATTGCCTACCTGCTCGAGTATCCACTTCCTCGGAGTGTTCTTGTTCCATATATCGAAAAGACGGGACTGTTGTGCCACACGTATCCTTTTGAGCACGCTCCAGAACACGAACAGATATCTCACCATCATGGTCAAAAGCAAAACGAATTCCTTTGGAACACCAAGTCTTCTCGCAGATACTACAAAATCGTTCATTTTCATGGTGGATGAAAGAACAATGATAGAGGTCACGCAGACAAGGAACCTTGCCATCAGCGTTATTCCAAAATCAAGCCCTTCATAAGTGATGGTCAATCCTAACGGAAGGGACACCGGATAGACAGTAAACGTTTCAATGAAGGGCTATCTTATAAAAGGCTGAAATACTGCCAGCCCGATCCCGAAAGGCAGAACCGCCAGTATCCTGACAAGAACATAGAAAAGATTGAGTCGAGCGATCATGATATCCATACTCGCACCTTTCCTTGCATCATCTGATCCTGACGGATTGGAAAGTGCAGCTGAAAAGGTTATAAGCGAAGACATATTTGCAGAATTGGAAGAAGCTGAAGCTGCTATTGAGTCCCCCCTGCCGGATTATTCCATCGAAGGTAAAGGCAAGCTCGGAGAGATAATTGCAATATGCCTGAGTACCATAGGCATTCTGGTAATAAGCTTTGGCCTTGGAAAGATCATCAAAGCCTAATATCAAAAAAATAAGGAAAATGAGGGGATATCCCCCTCATACTCTTTTTATTATATTACTTTAATAATAATCGGTTCCCCGGCATCCACTGCATCCAGGATATCCTCTGCAAGGGCAGAATTGCTACGGACCTTGACATCGCCATGTCTCCCTACCGTTGCAGTGAAAAGATAGTCATCTCCTGTATAGATCTCGACATCCTGAGAAGCTATTTCCGGGACGTTCAGTATAACATGTTTTTTCGTGTGTTCGATGGTAGGCCTATAAGATGTTTCGGGAGAACGGTCCTTATTGCCTCTTTTAAGGGATGTCTCTTCAAGTTCACGCACATCGATATGAACTCCGACGATCTTCTCGATCTCATCGATGGTCACACCGCTTTTGCCAATCACCTTGGAGATCTCACTATCAAGGACCTTTACAACAGCACTTGTATCCGACAACATCTCAACTTCGACCGGCCCTTTGGCGTATCGCTGCACAACATCCTCGATCTCGCCTTCTGCAAGACCCCATACAGGCTTACGGGCCACGGAGTCTGAAACCGGCATGACTACAACCTGTTCACCGAAAGTATATATCTCGAATTCAGGAGCAGATGTCTCAAAATCGGAGACCACTATGACAGGTCTTGCAAGATCGGCCTCAAGCATTCCTGATGGGACCTTTACAGTGAACTCAAGGGTCTGTACCTGAGCGACCTCGCCTTTGTCGATGAAAATAACAGTATCTACGACCTGCGGAATAACACCAAGCTCAACTCTTCCAATGAGCCTTTGCACAGCATCTATGGCACGGTTTGCATGTACAACACCGATCATGCCCACGCCTGCAAGTCTCATATCTGCAAATATCTCAAAGTCGCGGGTCTTGCGAACCTCATCATAGATAGTATAGTCTGGTCTGACAAGCAACAGCACATCAGCTGTATTTTCCATACTTCCTTCAAGCGGTGCATACTGGGTTATCTCATTTGGAACCTGCAGGTCCCTAGGGGATTCCATTGTCTTGACAACATAGTTGTTCTCATGCAAGAATATGGCCACACCTGCACCAAAGGTGGATTTCCCAGCACCTGGTGGACCTGAAACAAGAATCCCACGTTGTCCCAGAATTCTTTCCTTTAGCTCATCACCAAGACGATATTCATCAAGACTTACTGATGCAACAGGACGAACTGCAGTTATCTCAACGTCATCAGAGAACGGAGGATTTGCTATGGCTATTCGCATATCACGTATCTGAAGGACCGTTGCGCCTTTAAGGGACATCTCGATGAAAGACTCATCATCTGCCCTTGCGCGCTCAAGCAATTCCCTTGTTATTTGTTTGAGCTCATGGGAACTACAAGGAGTATCCCTTATTGTCACGAACTCGATGTTCTTGATGGAACCGCGTTTGGCCATTGGAGCGACCTTATGCTTTAAATGGACGGACATGGTGTCCTCAGTGAAAAAGTCTTCAATGAGCAAAGGCATTAATTCAGTCTTCCTCGGAGGAAGATATTCCACATCCATACCTTTTGCCACTGCTACATCATACTGTACTTTATCGCCGGTCACAAAAGTGGCATCAAGATCTTCAGCACATGAACGGATGATAGCATCGATAGCACCTGCTTTTGCATACATCCTTTCTTCGGCAGTGGGTATTTTACCTGTGAAGGACATGTCTAACATACCCTCACGGGCCATCTCTTGAAGCTGTTTTAACTCGTCAAGCCCTTTGTTACCGATCTCAAGGCCACGGTTTGCCTGTGATTCCAGTTCTGCCACCATGGCTTCTGATATGAACAGTTCAATGCCTTCATACTCACCACTCTCGACCATCTCGGACAGGAGACCATCGATGATCACACTTGTATCAGGAACTATCCTGTAATTTTCTTCTTTTACCATAAGTAGAACTATCAATCAAAACTATTTAACACAACTGACATGAACAATAAAATATTAAAAAAGGAAGGAATGGGACTGAAAGGTTCATTAAAACATCAGTAAACGTCAGCTGGGTCGAACACTTTCTCACCTACAACATCTCCTTCAATGTTGCGGTAGAAGCAAGAACGATATCCAGTATGACAAGCTCCGCCTTCCTGGGAGATCTTAACGACAAGAGCATCCATGTCACAGTCAATGAGTAGCTCATGAACTTTCTGCATGTGCCCGGAACTTTCGCCTTTTTTCCAGAGCATTTGTCTGCTGCGACTCCAGTAATGGGCAATTCCGGTCTCAATTGTCTTTTCCAGAGCTTCCCTGTTCATGAAAGCAAACATGAGCACTTCACCTGTCCCATTGTCCTGGGCTATTGCACCGATCAGACCATTTCCATCAAATTTGAGAGTATCAAGATCGATCATAGTAATCAATTATTAAAATATACTATAACTATAAAAACTAAGAGGAAACAATATGCCATGATAACAATTATGATGTTCGAATGAATTCGTCAGAATCTTTTGCTAAGGAAGATCACAGGGTGAGTTAAATGGATTACAGCTTCAATGGCACTGGGGGATACCGCGTCCCAACTGGAGTAATGGGTTTGGACGTACAACTCGGAGGCGGGGTCCCACCGGGAACTACAATACTTCTTCTTGCAGAACCAGGTGCAAGCTCGGAGGTCTTTGCACAGCAATTCATTTATGGTGGTTTGGTAAACCAGGAAGAGGTCTATTATTTTTCTGCTGAACACCCGATCCAGGAGATAGTTGAAGATATGAAAAATTTCGGGTGGAATATTGAAAAACAGATAGAGGAAGGAAAAGTTGACTTTATTGATGCCTATACTACACGTTTTTCCAATATTTTACCAAAGGAAACCTTCAGTAACCTTTCAGCAAAAGATTTTTTGAAACTGAACACTGACGCCATGAACCTTCTTAAGTCGTCGGTTACAAAGGAAAGAAAGGGGCCATACAGAGGCGTTGTGGATTCTATTTCTTACTTCCTGAGATCATATGAGCTCAACTCCGTCATTGAGGCTATTGAGATAATATCTTCCATGGGCAAAATTACAAAATCGGTCCAGCTCGTTATGATGACTGGCGGCATGCACGATACGATAGTCGAAAATAATCTAAAGAGCGTGTGTGACGGAGTTATAGAGTTTCGAATGAGGGAGCGTGGAAGTGAGATCGAGCGATCAATATTGATACGTAAGATGAGAGGAATGATACCCCCTGACAAGACGATTTCATATAATATCACTCACAAAGGAGTTGAACTGGAGACCACGACCAGAGTTCTCTGATCGTTTTTGGAAAAGATATCCTTAATATTTGCTAAAAAAATGGTTGATAAAAATGAAAGATAACCTTGCTGAACTCCTGACAAATATATTTGCAACTTCAGGACACAGTGTTTCAGAATCAGACACTGTGGATCTGATCATAGAAAAAAATGGCACTAAGACCTACATTAAGTTGACAACACAACCTGATATTTCAGAGATAAATAGCTTTGCTGCTGTTGTAGAAGACAACATTGGGCTTTATGTAACTTTGGAAAAGATGAGTGCTGAAATGTGGGACTATGCAACACATATAGGACTCATTACGTGGGACCGCGATGAACTTGCCTTCCAAATCGGAAAAGCAGTAATTGCTGACATAGAAGGAAATACCTCCGATCTGGAACTTGTTGCATATGATGTAAAGAAACACCATCATGAAGAACTTCCTGCTCAGATACCTGATATGAGCTCTTCATGTGAAGAGACAGAAATATGGGATTCGAACAATGTTGAACCTGCTGCACCAGCAACTAACAAACCTGGATTCAATATATGGAGAACATCACCAGAGATGCAACAGGCAGAAACAAACAACGATTTCATACAATATGAACACCCACAAAGAACAGCACAGGCATCAGCACCAGCGCCAAACATGATGGAAGAACCACAGACCACATCAGGGCAACCACAGAGCCAGATACCTTTTACGCTAGATCTTCACACTGCACCTATAAAATTACAGAAGGATAAGGCTATTGCAATGGCAAGGTCCGAGATAGGAATGCCGAAAGATGTGAGTCTGAAATTTGTCCCATACTGGAGATATGCATATGCAGTTAAGGCTGAACACCGGTTCAAGAACAAAGTGGTAGACATATCAGGACAGGGACAGGGTTGTCTGAATGCACTTAATGGGAACAGGGAACAGATCGAACTACAACAGGTAAATGATAGCATAACTTTGCCGGATGACAGTTATGAGATAAAGAGTCAGATGTTCGATCAGCAGGAAGCGGAAACTACCCTTTTGTCCGAGATCATAGAGGAATATACGAAGGATGTACGTTTCAGCAATGTTGTCGGGGAGGCCATGATATCCGAGCATAAGATATTCAAGCCTACAGCAGATGATATTCGTTTCAATATCGAGCTTGTATATGTCCCAATATGGGAAGTTAAAGGATCAAGGAACTCGATAGAAATAAATGCTTACACACAGGAGATCCTTACCGAACCGGTGGATGATGATGTGGAGTTTGTATGATAGTTCGTCCGTTTGCGAACTTTTAAATATGGCAACGTATATATAACGTTCAATACATTTATTATTTTCAATATCAAAATGGAGTGATTATAGAATGATCGAGATAACAGACGTTGCTGCAACCGAATTAAAAGCACTTCTTGAGGCTGAAGAGAAGAAGGATCACGCACTCAGAATATTTGTCGCTGGCATGGGATGCAGTGGTGTACAGTATGGAATGGCACTTGATGACGAAATCAAGGAAGATGATGTTACAGTAACAAGCAAGGATATCAAGATAGTAATGGGTCCTGACATCAGCGAACAGCTTGATGAAGCAACTGTAGATTATATTGACACCGAGGGTGGCAAAGGCTTCATTATTGACAATCCAACCGCAAATTCCGGATGCGGAAGCTGCGGTGGTAGCTGCCACTAATATTAGAACAAGACTTTAATTTAGTAATGCAATCCTACGCGGTAACAATTAATAGGTGATCATATGATTCCAGGTATGGGCGGTCGGGGCATGAACCCGGCAAAAGTCAAGCAGATGATGAAGCAGATGGGCATCAACATCGATCAGATAGAAGGTGTTGAACAGGTCATCATCAGGACCGCAGATAAGGATATTGTGTTCAACGATGCAGATGTCAGTATCATGAACGCACAGGGTGTGGATACTTACCAAGTAGTTGGCACTCCTGAAGAGGTTCCAAGGGAAGTTGTCATTCCTGAAGATGACGTTAGACTTGTGGCTGAACAGACCGGTGTGTCCGAAGAAGCTGCACTTGAATCTCTTAAAAATGCGAACGGAGACTTGGCCGAGGCCATTCTCGCTCTTTCCTCATGAACCCTTAACGGGTTCCTGCTTTTTTTATTGCCTTCAAAACAGGACAGTATATTAAAACCTTATCGAATTATATTTATATAGTGGCATTCATAGCTATCCCTGACATTGATATGAAGAGGAATAGAGATGAAAGATGACACCACGGACATCAACCGTGAACAATTAGCTACAAGGATCGGGTTCTTGCTTGTTTCTGCGGGATGTGCCATTGGTCTTGGAAATATCTGGCGTTTCCCTTTCATTGTAGGAAAATACGGAGGTGCTGCCTTTGTTATTGTTTATCTTGTATTCCTCCTCATTCTCGGATTACCGATATTGATAATGGAATTTGCCACTGGAAGAGCCGGAAGGCAAAATATTGCGGGGTCCTTGCGCAAGCTGGAGCCAAGTGGAAAAAGATGGCACTTATTTGGATATATCGCCATAATAGGAAATATCATCCTACTTATGTTCTACACTACCGTTTCAGGTTGGGGATTTGCATATTTCTATTACATGGTCAAAGGTAGTTTCATTTACCTCGGACCCTCGGAAATAGGGCTTTTCTTTGACCTGTTCATAGGTCGGACCCTGGAGATGATAACGTGGATGGCGTTGGTGGTCGGCCTTGGGACATTCATATGTTCAAGAGGATTGCAGAAAGGGGTTGAAAGGGCTTCAAAGGTGATGATGTCAGGGCTTTTCTTTATATTGATAATACTCGTACTTCGTTCTGTGACCCTTCCCGGTGCTGCTGAAGGGATCAGTTTCTATCTTGAACCGGATTTTTCGGTATTAAGCTGGCAAGGTATCTATGCCGCCATGACCCAGGCATTCTTCACTTTGAGCGTAGGGGTCGGTGGTATGACCATCTTCGGAAGCTACATCAACAAAAATCATTCCCTTACAGGAGAATCCCTAAGGATCACATTCCTTGATACTAGCATAGCACTCATGGCAGGCCTGATGATATTTCCGGCATGTTCTGCTTTCGGTATCGATGTAGGATCAGGTCCCGGGCTTCTCTTTGTAACATTACCTAATGTTTTCAATCAAATGCCTGCAGGTATTTTGTGGGGAACTCTCTTCTTCCTTTTCCTTGCCTTTGCTTCAATGTCAACTGTAATGGGCATCTCGGAGAATGTAATAGCATTTTCAATGGACGAATGGGGATGGAAAAGAAAAAAAGCATCAATTATAAGCGGAATTGCGATATTCGTTTTATCCATACCATGCTGCCTTGGATTCGGACCATTGAGCTGGTATCAGCCTTTTGGGGAAGGAACATCCATCCTTGATCTGGAAGATTTCATATTTGCTAACAATATCCTTCCAATAGGTGCACTTACACTGGTGCTTTTTTGCAGCTATAGTTTCGGATGGGGATGGAGCTATTTTATTCGGGAGGTTGATACCGGAAAGGGGCTGAAGTTCCCAAGTTGGACAAGAACATACATAAGATACGTCCTTCCACTCATAATAATCTTCATACTTGTCAGAGGATGGATAGGAACATTGTCATAAAAGAGAAAAGAGGTCAGTATTCAAGTTCAAGGGACTTCAATACTGAATGATATTCTTCCACAGACATCCTTGAGTATAATGCCCTTTTTACCACTTCACTAAGAGATGGATGGATATCCATTCCATTGACTACAGGACCGATATTGCTCCCAGGGGTGTTCATCACAGTTATTAATTGATGAATTAGAACTGATGCTTGCGGGCCAATTATATGTACCCCCAGAAGAGTACTGCCTGAGTCCCCCAGAATGACCTTAACGAAGTAACTGTCAAGATCCATTGCCATACCTTTTCCAGTGTCTTCGAACCTATGGAAGCCAATGGAGATGTTGTCTTTGCCGTATTGCTCAATGGCTGCAGCTTCCCCAATGCCCACACCTGCCATCTCAGGATAGGAGAATATGGCATAGGGAACAGCGTGATAGTCGGTTTTTATGTCCTCTTTCAGGACTGCGTTCTGATATACCAGGGTGGATTCATAGTTGCCAACGTGTTTGAAAAGATAGTGACCGTTAGCATCGCCAAATGCCCAGACGTTGGAACAGGTAGTTTCCAGATGGTCGTTCACCTTTATCCAACCCCTTTCATCGGTTTCGACACCTCCTTTTTCAGGATGGAGAATATCGGTGTTGGGACTTCTGCCAGTGGCTACTAATACTTCATCCACAAGAAGTTCCATTTCATCTCCTGAATTTCGATCTTTTGCAATTATTTTCTTTTGTTTGCCTGATGACTGGATATCAGATACTTCATGATCAGTGATTATATCGATATACTGTGCCATTTTTTTTCTTGCAAGTTCGCTTATTTCAGGTTCTTCATTGTCCACAATTCTTGGACTGCGACCGATGATAGTTACTTTTGAGCCCATTGCAGAGAAGAAATGGCTGTATTCAGCCGCTATATAGCCACCTCCGATAATCGCAAGGCTTTCCGGGAGGGTGGTCAGTTCCAGTACAGTGTCACTGGTAAGATAGGAAATTCCATCAAGACCTTTTACAGGAGGGATCATGGGCTTTGAACCTATGCTCAAGAAGATCATTTTTGATGTGATCTGCTCTTCTCCGACCTTTAGTACATAAGGTTCAATGAACTCCACAACGTCTTCATAATAATCTAATTTCGGATCGGATGAGAGTCCTTCGTGTATCATTTCAATATCTTCATCTATGCTGGACCGCATCCTATCCATTACGAATTTAAAATCGATTGATCTTATTTCAGCATGGATACCAAAACGATCTGCATTTCCGATCTCTCTGACAAGTTCTGCAGGATAAAGTAGCATTTTAGAAGGGATACAACCTCTTGTTAGACATATCCCCCCGGGTTTGTCCTTATCTATGATAGCAACTTTCATTTCAGGATACTGTTGCATTATCAAACTTACATAGTTCATACCCGAACCACTGCCAATAACAATTAGATCATATTCTTTCATTTCCAGACCCCAACTTATGATAAGATATTAGATTGTTTTTATTGTTATACTTGATGCTTTCAGAAAATGAAGCAAGCTACAGCAATATTGAGGGCCTTGCGCCGCGAAATAGTACCCATAGCTATTGGTCAGTCTTGCCTATGATTGGCAATATCTATCTTGTAATCGAAATAATCATTTATAGAAAATGAACCCATGAATAGAAAGAGACATACTATTCCTGCTATTAAATATTTGAACTCGTTTCCGATGAGTTCAACTGACAGGATACCTCCGAGAAGAACAGTAAATATGCCAAACAGTGAATTGCCAAATCAGTTCAGAGCTAAATATGGCCGCAGTTGATCCAATATAGAGCTAATTCGTTCAGTTCCCCAATAGTTCGTTCACCTTGAGGGTCACAAGGGACATTAGTTCCTCGAGAGTACTGCAATTGTTTATTTCATCAGATGAAATGAACAGATCGAGCTTATTGCTATTTTCGAGATAAGCGCAGGGAAATGAGGATTCTTTTTCACCGTACTTTTCATAGAATTCATCCTTATGCAAGAACTTAACAGGAATTCCAAGATCATCCACAAAAGATTTCCATTCAGCTTTGATACCTGTGTTACCATAGGTTATGGCACAAAGATTGCATCCATAAGTGGATGGAGATACGATTTTATGAACATAGTCTTTCATTTCATTTATGAGACCGCTGTCTGCATTATATACAAATATAAGAGTATTTTCACTCATTCCTGCACCCCAAAATAATCCCCAGTAAAAGTAAACTTCAATGTGATATAACATTAATTGAACAAGCCAGTATACCAAATACTCCAGATCCGCTTAGAATAAATATCTTTAAGCTTTGCTCAGTAGGACAAAATTAATAAAATAAAGTCACAACTATTGAGTTCAAGACAGTTAAGAAAAGAATTGGATAGAGTGAGTATAGCAGCGATGTAGATTTCCCGAAGACTCTCGTACTTCAGTACAGTAAACAACGTGGGTAGACTTATCTTCTGTGTTCGGATGGGAACAGGAGTGGCCCTACCGCTATGGCCGCCATACTCATTCA
>NZ_JAGSOI010000067.1 GCF_023684405.1 Methanococcoides seepicolus
TGAAGGATATAACAGCATAATTAGGCACTTTCTGGCAAGATTGAGAAGAAAGTCAAAGTGTTATACTAAGAGTCTTGAAATGCTGAAGTACTCTGTTCTTCTTTTGATGAAGTACAGAAATAAAGAGATAGCTATGTTTAGTTAACAATGCCTCATTTTATTCTCCCCCCTTTTTGTGGCGGACAGTTGAATATATCTCTTCCACTTCCACGAGAACCGCGGATTTCAGTTTTATGTTTGAATGGCGCGAATGTCTTTTTCGCAGCTCTTCCACCATTTCTTCTGCCTTTTCAAAGACCTCACCGCTTGTGAAAATCTGTGCTTGCCCTTTGAGCTGATATGCGCTTGGTGATTCCTTTCCCAGCACCTCGACAGCAATCGCGACATGGGGATTCTCAAGCAAGTTCTTTTTTGTCTTGTCAAATAGAACATCTACAATCAGTAATTCACTGTCACTTATCGCACGTATGGCCCCCACCGGAACTACATTCGGTTTTCCATCATTGGATGTAGTTGCCAGATGGACCACATTCTCGTTTATCATTTCCTGTATTTCTTCACTCATTTTCATGCTCATCATTCTCCTTCAAACGTCACAAAACCATTAGTGGGACTTCTACAGAGCCAAATTACGTTTCATTTTTAGCTTCCCATTTGTAGCACAACATGCAAATAAATCAGATGCAGTTTTCATCTGTCTGTTTTTTCCCACCACATTTTCACACGGGTAGTTGAATTTCGCATAATCAGGGAATCATTGTCCTTTTCAAGAACGTTTTCCAGGTAATCTCTGAGGACCGATTCCTGACGTTTTGTAGTAATCTTGTAGTGCGACTTGGAATATTCAACAGCCTCTTCAATAGAGTGATAACGGTTGGTATGCTTAAGCGGGAAGACCTCTGCATGGGGATAGATGCCCATCTGGTAGAGCACATTGTAAAGCACATCGCATTTTGGCCCTGGATGATAATCACCCTCATGGAGGGATGGCCAGAGTGTCCTGTAATGGGTATCCCAGGATGGTTCCCCGGCAAACCAGTATAAGTAGACATATCTCGAAGAGGCCTCCACCATCTTCTGGATCGATTCCCTGATATCGGGCATACCAAGAGAAAACGAAGCTATGACCACATCGTAAGGACCTTCAAGATCCTCTTCAACATTCACATCCTCCCACCGCTTCTGTACACAGGTGATATTGTCGGTTTCATACTCCGATATGTTGTCCTGCAGCACATTCATCATGCCTTCTGAGGGCTCAACAGCAGTAACGTGGGCCACTCTTTCTGCAAGTGGAACTGCCAGAGTCCCGGGCCCAGCACCAACATCGAGCACTCTGGAGTCTGAAGAAATCGAAATACCACTTATGGTCCTTTTAATCCGCTCTCCACCGTTCTCCTGAGCCATCTCCCAAAAGCGCTTTGCATTCTCCTTTTCCTCCCATATAGAGGCGCAATCTACAGCTTGGTGCGACCCTATCTGCTTTAGCATCTGGTTTTTCCAGATCTCATTCCAGTCAATCTTTTCCATTATTTTCATCTCCTCCTTCGATTTTATCTTATAGAACTTATGGGAATAATATACGGGCTTCCCCCATTGCAATTAATCACTTCAGCGTTAACACCATAGACATGGGCTATATCTTCACACGTAAGCACTGCGTCAGGTTCTCCTACTGAGATTATTTTTCCATTTCTCATCATAATTATCCTGTCTGAATATCTGGATGCCAGATTCAGGTCATGTACAACCATAATGGCAGCCACGTTCCTTTCTTTAACAAGTTTCCTCGTGATATCCATTACATCCAGCTGGTGCCGGATATCCAGATTGCTGGTAGGTTCATCGAGCAGTATAACACCAGTGTCCTGAGCCAGTGCCCTTGCGATGAGGACTTTTTGTTGCTGGCCTCCACTAAGTTCGTCATACATGGTAAGCGCCAGATCCTTGATCTCCAGTTCTTCAAGCACTTCCCATACTTTATCTTCATCTTCTTTGTTACTGAACCATCCCTGGTGGGGACGCCTTCCCATAAGAACCGTTTCAAAAACAGTATTCGAAAAAACTCTTTTTGAGCTTTGAGGCACATATGAAATATTTTTGGCAACCTCTATCCTTCTCATTTCATGAAGGTTTTTTCCGTCAAGGTACAGGTTTCCCGAATCAGGAGTCAGGATGCGGTTGATGCACTTTAAAAGCGTGGATTTCCCGGCACCGTTAGGCCCTACAATACTTACCAGCTCTGAGGCCTGTATATCAATTGAAACATCCTCAAATATAGGGGTGCTGGCATATCCGAAACTCATGTTTTTTATCTTTAATTTGACCATATCACCAGAACTCCTTTCTTTTCTTTTTTAGTATCAGATACATGAAAAACGGCACTCCTAGCAGGGAACTTGTGATTCCGGTAGGGATGATTGTTGGTCTTATTATGTTCATTCCTATTGCATCGGCGGAGATTAGGATCAGCGCTCCCATAATTCCTGCTGCGGGGAACAGATACTTATGATCCGAACCGATGAGCATTCTTGCCATATGTGGTGCAACCAGCCCTATGAAAGCGATCGTCCCTGTAAAACAGACAATCGTTGCGGTAAGCAGGCTTGCTAATAACATACCAAGCATCCTGACCCTGTTTGCATCGATTCCCAGACTTTTGGCATTTTCATCTCCGATAGTCATAATATTGAGATCCTTGGCTTTCAGATAGAGAAGGGGAGTACAAATGAGAAAGATCCACAGGATTAGATGGAAATTGCACCAGGAAAAAGCCGAAAGGTCACCCATTCCCCAGCTTACCATTACACGCAATTGCTCATCTGTTGCAAAATATTGGAGCAGGCTGCTTAGCGAACTGAAGAGATAATTCAGGGCGATCCCTGCAAGGATCAGGGTTTCGGAAGTTGCCCCTTTAAAACTTGAAAGTGCGATTATGAATAAGGCGCAGAGCATCGAAAATACAAACGCGTTCCCGATAAGCAGGTAAGGTCCGCCTATGACCCCGACACCCAGTACTGCTGCAATAGCAACTCCAAAATGAGCACCTGCAGAAATCCCGAGTGTAAAAGGGCTTGCCAGGGGGTTCTTGAGTACAGCCTGCATTACACAGCCACAAATCCCTAATCCGAAACCGGCCATTAAGCCCCCTACAATCCTTGGAAGACGAATATTACAGACGATCTGTGACTGCAGTCCCGCAGTGTCGAAATATCCCGGTAAAAATTTTGCAAGCAGGATCTGATAGACTTCAACTACTGATATTTCCAGAGGTCCCAGTGTGACTATAAATGCCGTAAGGAAAATTACCAGAAAAAGAAGAAAACCCATAATAATGAGTTTTCTTCCAATGTAATGCCTGTATTCGGTCTGATGTTGATCGGGCAGGTCTTTGTTCTTTTCAGGCATTTTAGTCTTCAGAAGAATTTCCAGATATTTCACTATCATTCCTCCAGATATGTGTTATATCACGCATATGCATATTAGTAGACCTGCTTTGGGAACGGCTGGTATTCAACAAGGGCAGTAAATACTCCGTCCGCACCAAGGATCTCTTTATAGATTTCATTTCCCTCAGCTTCCAAGTCCATGTCTTTGAACTCTTCAGGATGGAGACACTTTGCCATGTAGAGCATGTTCATAAGGCTGCGGTCTATCGGTCTTCCACGGCAGTAAGGGTAGAAGCAATCATAAACATGATTGTTTTTGACCGCAGGAATTTCCGAGAGTTCGGGTGTATCCATAACAAATTGCACTCCGCTGACCTCAACGGAGGTACTCATGGCAACGAAAATGTAATCCGGTTCCCAGACTACGATCTGCTCCGGACCCACATTGATATTGTCTCCGGTACAGTCCTTTGCAACATTGTTTCCACCTGCAATAGTCAGGGGTTCGTAGATTGCTTCAGTTCTAGTAAAGTCCCTACCTTCCACAGCATCATAAAAGCCTTTCTTTGCACCTCTTGGAGCAAAGTAAACCGTAGGGATCTCGCTTTCGTCAAGCTGATCTGTTACTGATTTGACCATATCGATCTTGGACTGGGCAAAGTTTTCGAGTTCATCGGCTCTTTCCTGCTTATCGAGTATCTCGCCCATAAGCTGCATATGATCGAACATTTCCTCAAAGGTAAAACCAGCCCCAGCGTCCACACAAGGACAACCCACTTTTTCTTCAACCGCATCGCCTCTGCTGTACCACAGAGTGTCGATCACCACGTCAGGTTTCAGGATTGCCATTGTTTCGTAATCGATCTCCTTGCGGGTATTTGTCTCTGGAAGGTTGTCAAGCTGTCCACCATCGTGGATCTGGAGGGATTCCCATGCTTCCACGGCGATCTTTTCATCATTTATATCTCTGTAAAGCACACATCCCGAACGAGTGCACTCATCGGTTGCTACCATTTTATCCAGATCACCAAGGGCTATGATCATTCGTGAATTGTCTGGGTTTGTTGTAATGATTCTTTCAATTGGTCTGTAAAAGGTAACCTTACGATCATGTTGGTCTGTTATTGTCTTGGGTTTTCCATCCCAGAATTTATAGATGTATGCTGCGTCTCCGACATCATCAAGGGAATATTTACCTTCTCCAAGCATATAGTCACAAACCGCCTCAGATAGATCATCTTCAGAGATGTAGCCGTCACCTCCTGCACATGGGAGACTTGAATCCATAGCAGCGGCGGCAGTAGCAGATAAAACAATTCCTGTGAACAGTATAAAGATACCAAACATAAGAGCGGGATATTTCATTTATTGTTCCCTCCATTTAAATTGTTTTTAGATATAAGCAAGCAGGCAAGTATTGCAACTGAAGAAAACACTGCTCCAAAACCGGGTGTTTTCGGTTCCGTACTTACAGGGATGTTTTCCTGATCTGATGCAAATGAAGACATGCCTTTATTGGGACTGGATGATGTAGGATCGATCACGGGTTTCCAGCGTTCTTTGCCTTCATTCAGTTCAGGTGTCTGCACAAGTAGATCCACCCAGTATCCCGTAAAATCGCCCTTTGCACTGGAAGGAGCGATTACCTTGTAACTGATCTCTTTTTCATCCATTACGGAAAATACGATCTTGCCCGTTTTCCGATCTACCTTGAAATGTTTGGCATCTGATATGTCCGAATCTTTTTTAGGGAAACTGAAACCTTCAGGAATGTTTTCCACTAAACCTACCATTATCGGAGCATTTCCCTCGATTGTCAAGCTTATTTCTATTTCCTCACCTGTAGCAAAATTCGCAGGTACACTTCTTGTAATACCTGTGACTTCCGCCTGACTGGCAAGGGTCAGGGGTGATACCATTATTCCTACCATTGCAAGCACCAATAGCATCATTGTTATTTTTTTTACACTCATATTCTCACCTTATTTCTAATGTATGCCCTTATTCAGGCAAATTTTCATTCAACATTTCACTGTTGTTGTCCTTCCAGGAACCCGGTAATTGTTTCGATCTCCGGAATATCAGTATGGAATTCCGTTCCGAGGAGACCAGCTCTGAAAAGGGATTCTAATATAGGGATAGTTGCAAGTACCCGGTTTTCGGGAACTTTCGTGCACATGATCTCTTTAGTGTCTCCTTCGGCCCTGTTTAATATGAAATAGAGTTCTTTGCCTGCAATATTCGCAAGTTCACTGACCTTTTCCGAAAGACGGATCGATTCATAGGAGGGGTCAATCACCATGAGAAGCATATCGCAGCCCTCTTCCACACCCCTGCCGAAATGTTCGATACCAGCTTCGGTATCCACAATTACAAATTCGTCCTCAGACGTATCAATATTTTTCAACAGATGTTTGGCAAGGGCACCCATTGGGCAGGCACATCCTTCACCGACTTCATGGATCTTGCCTACAGCCATCAGGTTCAGTTTTCCTTTCCTGATTACAAAGTCATCGGGTATGTCAGTGATATTCCACCTATGTTCGAAGAATTGACTTTCTTCTCCTTTCTGGAATGATTCCATCATTTTCCCAATGAGTTCTTTTTTACCTCCCATAAAATTCAAAAAATCTGCAGGAAGTTCCATTCCAAGCTGTCGGTGAAGCCCAAAATTGGATTCATCGTTGTCTATTACAAGCACGTTGAACCCTTTTGCTACCATGGATTGGGCTATCAGTGCCGTCAATGTACTCTTCCCGCTTCCGCCTTTTCCGCATACCAGTACTTTCAAGTGATCACCTCTTCTCCCAGAATATTTTCACACGGGTCGAGAATCCTCTGTTCACAAGCAGTTCGTCTTCCTTTTCAAGCAAGCTCTGCAGGTAATCGCGCAGGATAGTTTCCTGTTGTTGCGTGTCGATCTCATAGCGGGATCTAAATTCGTCAACAGCTTCATCTATTGAGGAAAAGCGGTTTGTGTATTCTAATGGGAATACATGCATGTCTGGATAAATGCCCATATTGTAGAGTACATTGTAGAGTACATCGCATTTCGGGCCGGCAACATATTCCTTTCCGTATAAGGCAGGGTGGAGGATACGTGAATGGTATTCCCAGGGTGACTCACCTGCAAACCAGTACAGGCAGATATACTTTGAGGAAGCAGCTTCCATTTTTCGTATTGCGTCCTGTATATCTGGCATTCCCAGTGAATATGATGCGATCACCACATCATAGGGGCCGTCGAGGTCGTTCTCAACATCAAGGTCTTCCCAGCGTTTGTTGACACAACTAATATTATCTATGCCGTACGTTTTGATGTTCTCCTGCAGGACATCTATCATTCCTTTTGCAGGCTCGACCGCAGTTACATGAGATACTTTTTCGGTCAGGGGAATAGCCAGACTTCCCGGTCCTGCCCCGATGTCAAGTATCCTTGAATCGGCTGTTATGGGAAGTTCATTTATGGTCTTCCCCACCCTCTCCCTATTTTCTTGTGATCTTTTCCAGAAGCGCTCTGCGTTTTCTTTACTGTCCCACAGACTGGTACCGCTGCCTTTGTGATCGGAACTTTGGTGGCCATCCATAAGCTCTTTCCAGATATCATTCCAGGCAATTGTATTTTCATTCATAGTTAGTCCTCATATCGTTCATACTCCTTACCGCGTGCACATGTCGAGGTAAATCTCGTTAGTGAAAACCGCTCACGATCCATATGCCAAAAAATGTTGAAATCCATATCAAATTTCAATTGATATGGATTCAAGAATTTAATCGCAGGTGGGACAATCCTCGAGAGTCCAGTCCATCCACTGGGCTGAGCGCAACTCCTTTGCGGTGTCGAGGTCCACGCCATAGACGTTCTGGTAGAAGTCCAGCAGCCACTCAGCAAGGTTAATGTCCTCAAAGCGCTCTGGATATGTTCCCTTTGCGATCACCATTACATCGATCGGGTATTCAAGCCGCTTTGCACAGTTGCAGGGTGACCATGGCAATGATACAACCCGTCTGTTCTTCACGGCGTCCAGTTCCTGCAGATTCTGGTAGTAAGGTGCCTCATAAAGTTCAAGTGGTGGGTGGTATCCATGTGCAGTGGAGAGCACGATCACATCAGGGTTCAATGCCAACACGTGCTCGGCGCTTACAACCTTAGAGTTACCATCCTCCTGGAAATTGTTTTTCGCATGAACAAGGTCCTGGATAAAGAACGACTCGATCGTATCAAGACCATTGACATTACCTGCACCACCAGCACCTCGGGTTTTTGGTGATGCACCAAAGATCAGCACTTCAGGTTTTTCTTCATCAGGAATATCTTTTGTCCGTTCACTTATAAGGTTGACCTGGCTTTCAAGATATTCTGCGAGTTTGGTAGCTTCGGCCTCTTTGTCAAATACCTGGCCAATGATGCGAATTTCATCCGAGATGGTGGACACATCTGCATCATCATAGCAACTTGATCCATATAGAACGACCAGCGGTATTCCAAGAGATTCGATCGTTTCGATGCTTTTTTGTGTGCCTTCATCATCAATGAACCGCAGTGAACAGCTACCCAGGCGGACGATCACCACATCAGGCTCAAGGGTTGCAAGTGTTTCGTAGTTCACTGCAGAACCGGACTTTGCAAAGCAAGGGAGGTCCATGATCCTAGGGTTCAGATAGGAAACCGGATTCATTCCACCCTCGTAGTTAAATGTCTCCCCCCCGACGGTTTCGTAGGTGTAGTTAAAGTTTCGCTGGAGACAACTGGACCCTACTCCCATAAGAGTATCCTGGACACCAATTGTGGTCATAACCCCTTCAATCAATCCATCATTGATCGTGGCCACCTTTTCAATCTCTATTGGCACCTGCACAGCAACTCCGCGACTATCGACAACTGTCCGGTACTGCTCTTGGGATACTGCGTCATCATCACTCGCATTTCCCATACATCCTGCACTCAGCAGGACACTCAACAATAC
Source organism: Methanococcoides seepicolus (assembly GCF_023684405.1). GTDB lineage: Archaea > Halobacteriota > Methanosarcinia > Methanosarcinales > Methanosarcinaceae > Methanococcoides > Methanococcoides seepicolus. The sequence continues at coordinate 8,357 of NZ_JAGSOI010000067.1, forward strand.
AGTAACTAGAATGCAATACTGTAATTTAGATTTCATTTTTAATCCTCTTTTTTTGATATAATGTATAAATAAATTTGAGCAATCACTCACCTGTCTGTTTTTCCCACCACATCTTCACAGAAGTATATGATCCATTCATGACCAGGGAATCATTATCCTTTTCAAGAACGGCTTCAAGGTAATCCCTAAGAACCGATTCCTGATGGTCTGTAGTGATATTGTAGAAGGATCTGAAATGTTCAACAGCCTCTTCAATAGACTGAAAACGGTTGAAATGATTAACCGGGGAAACCTGCATATGGGGGTAGATGCCCATCTGATAGAGCATATTATAGATCACATCGCAGTTTGGGCTTGGGTGATAATCGCCCTCATGGAGGGATGGCCAGAGTGCCTTGTAATTGGTGTCCCATGAGGGGGGGCCGGCAAACCAGTATAAGTAGACATATCTCGAAGAGGCGTCTATCATCTTCTGGATCGATTCCCTGATGTCAGGCATACCTAAGGAGTAAGAGGCTATGACCACATCATAAGGCCCGTCAAGGTCGGCTTCTATTTCAACATCTTCCCACTGCTTCTGAACACAAGTGATATTGTCGGCCTCATACTCTGCGATATTGTCCTGCAGCACACCCATCATACCTTCAGAGGGTTCTACTGCAGTTACATGAGTTACCTGAGGGGATATCGGAATCGTAAGTGTTCCTGGCCCGGCACCGATATCCAGTATTCGGGAATCCGGTGTGAGCACAAGTCCCTCGATGGTCTTCTGGGTTTGTTCTTTGTTATTCTGCACCGCATTCCAGTATTGCGTTGCTCGTTCCTTATTATTCCATACTCGAGCACACTCAACGGCACACTTCGATTCAATGTTCTTTAGCATCTGGTTTTTCCAGACTTTATTCCAATCAATCGTATTTTCATCCATGTAATTCATCCGTTTATTCTACATCTCTCCGAAGCGCCGGCATGTGTCTTGACGTCCCGTCTTTCTTTTTGACTGCCACATCACGAGGCAATATCATATTAGTCCCATCCAGACTCCTGACTGTGCACATACCCTGGTAGATTTCATCGAGGACGGACTCTGTGATCACATGGTAGGGATGACCCTGACCAATGATCCCATTTTCATTCATAACCACCACGTCGTCGCAGAACCACGAGACATGATTCGGGTCGTGGCTGCACGCCAGGATGGTAATTCCCTGATCTGCCACCTTGCGCAGTAGCTTCCAGATTTTTAACTGGTTGCTAAAATCAAGAGCAGAGGTAGGTTCGTCCAGGAATATCAGTTTTGTCTCCTGAGCTATTGCCCGTGCTATCAACACCATCTGACGCTGTCCGCCTGACAACTGGTTGTAAGGTTGTTCTGCAAGATGGGAGATCTCCAGCAGTTCAAGTGCGTCCAGTGCTTTTTCTTTATCAGCGCGTTTGACGCCAAAAAAACCTCCAAGATGTGGTGTTCTTCCCATCAATACTACTTCCTTTACCAGATATGGAAAGGGGGGTTTATGCTCCTGGGGAACGTACGCCACTACTTTGGCCATATCCTCGATCCTGCATTCATTGATGTCCGTACCATCCATGATCACGGAACCCTTATGGGACTTTAAAAATTTCATGCAGCATTTGAAAAGTGTGGTCTTTCCGCATCCGTTTGGACCAAATAATCCGCAGAGCTGTCCTTCTTTAACATCAAAAGAGATGTCTTTAAGAATCGGAGTAGATCCATAGTTAAAATTGATATCTTTTACCTGTAGCATGAGAATCACCCAAGTAACGAACGTCCTTTGTTTCTCAAAAGATAGCAAAGGTATGGTGCCCCCAGAATTGACGTAATTATCCCGACTGGAATCTCGGAAGTCGTAAGCGTCCGTGCCAGTGTATCACAGACGATAAGATAGATCCCGCCAAGCATTGCCGCAGAAGGTATCACAAATCTGTGATCAGGTCCAAGGATCATTCGCGTTGCGTGGGGCATCATAAGACCAACCCATGCGATAATCCCAACAGTTGAAACCGCAACAGCTGTGACAAGTGTTGCAAGTGCGACCACGATCATCTTGGATTTCTCCGGGTTAATACCCAGTGCCCGGGCTTCTTCATCCCCCATTGAGAGAATATTCAGTTTCCAACCATACATCCACAGTACCAGAAAAGAAAGACCCACAATTGGTGCGGTAATGACAACGTCATTCCAGGTGGCATAGTAGAACCCGCCCATCAACCAGAACACGATCTCACGTAATGAGGAATCATTAGCCGTATATTTTAGGAGGGAGACCAGTGCTGAAAAAATAGAACCAATGATGACACCTCCAAGTATGAGAGTGATGATCGGGGTCTGACCTCGCGTTCTTGCCAGCGTATAGGCAGCCATAACGGCAAGTGAGGCAAAAATAAAGGCTGATATCTGGATTGACTGAAAAATATGGGGATAAACAATCCCCAGTGCCGCCCCGAACGCCGCCCCGGAAGAAACACCGAGAATATAGGGCTCGACCAGTGGATTCCTGAAACATCCCTGAAAGACCGCACCAGATGTTGCAAGGGCAGCACCTACTATAATAGCTAACAGGACTCTTGGCAACCGTATGTTCCATATTATGGTGTTATGTAGTTTATTGATACTGGATGCATCCTGAAAAGGGCTGAGGTTAGCGATGATAGTTGCATATACATCTACAAAAGAGATATTATATGCACCAAGTACCATGGCGATGGCTGCTGCAAGGCCCAGCACCGCAAAAAGGATGCAAAGGATTAAGTACTTTCTCATATCTGAGAAACCCTTTACATCCTGATTTGTTATCCTTTCCAGGATATTAATGCGTTTTAATGTTTCAAACATTGTCAATTTCCTTTATCGTCATCTACTATTACACATTAGTTACCTTCTTTTGGAAAAGAAAAAGACCGCAAGAACTCCTGAGATTGCAGACAGGAGGGTAAATGCTGGCATTACGTTCTCATCATCAACTTTTACTGCAAACTCCTCAGTTTCTTCGACATCAGGCTTTGAAAGTTCTTCAGAAGTTTCACCCTCTAAAATAGTTGATCCACTTTCTGTATCTGTGGTTTCAGTTTTATCAGGGATCTCTTCAGCTACTTCCTGAGAAGCTGTTTTGTCTTCAATGGTCAACTTCTTTGCAGGATAGAAAAGATAGCCTTCATCTGTACCTTTACCTGCTTTTGATACCTTGAAGTACCAGTCGTCAGTTAAGTCGATGGTATCACCCATTTCAAGAGTAATTTCCTGATCGTTAGACAATGTGATTTTGTCTTCTGAGACTTCAGTACATTTCAGAGCTCCGAACTCATCGTCCACTTCAATTGTTGTCACATCGTCCTTATCAATAAGCCATGTATACTTGAGAATTATAAAACAGTCCGATGTTCCTTTGAAAGCCTCATCTACATAGGTTACAAAGTAGACCGCATCTTCCTTGTCTGCAAAATCGTCTTTTGCGACAAATATTCTTTTATCATCTTCCCCATTTGTATCCAGGATCTTAGATTCCAGTTCTACTCCCTCTTTGGAAAGAGCTAACCAGACCTTTCCCCCGTCAATATCCAGCTGGTTGACCGTAAGGTTGTATCCTTTTCCAAGCTCCCAGGATTGTCCGACTTTTAATGTCTTTTCTGCGCTTCCTTTCTGTTCAAAGACCAGTTTTGTGATCTTCTGGGCATCACCTTCAATTGCCACGTATTTCTGACTGAACCATGGCATCATGTAATATTTATTGACTGTTGTAGCATCAGTCTTGGTACTTACCGTGTATTTTTTGACGTAGGGATGAGTAGTGTAGGTAAGTTCCCCCTTGTCCATAACATTGTTAGTAGGAGCTGCCCCTATTGCAGGATTTTCTGGATCACTATTTTCATAGCTGAGAGTTTCGGCAGCAGATCCGGCTTCATTCATTGAATAGTAAAAGGCAGGCCAATTTGTTGCATTCCAGGAAATTTCAGATACATCACCTGTATCAAGTGGTGATCCGCGAATTTCGTATTTTCCAGGAGTGGTCACCTTCTTTGCAGGATAGAAAAGATAGCCACCATCCGTACCTTTACCTGCTCTTGATACCTTGAAGTACCAGTCGTCAGTTAAGGGGATGGTATCACCCATTTCAAGAGTTATTTTCTCATCGTTAGCCAATGTGATTCTATCTTCGGCAACTTCAGTACATTTCAAAGCTCCGAACTCATCGTCCACTTCAATTGTTGTAACATCATCCTTATCAATAAGCCATGTATACTTGAGAATTATAAAACAGTCCGATGTGCCTTTAAATGCCTCATCTACATAGGTTACAAAGTAGACCGCATCTTCCTGGTCTGCGAAATCATCTTTTGCGACAAATATTCTTTTATCATCTTCCCCATTTGTATCCAGGATCTTAGATTCCAGTTCTACTCCCTCTTTGGAAAGAGCTAAACAGACCTTTCCACCGTCAATATCCAGCTGGTTGACCGTAAGATTGTATCCTTTTCCAAGCTCCCAGGATTGTCCGACTTTTAATGTCTTTTCTGCGCTTCCTTTCTGTTCAAAGACCAGTTTTGTGATCTTCTGAGCATCACCTTCAATTGCCACGTATTTCTGACTGAACCATGGCATCATGTAATATTTATTGACTGTTGTAGCATCAGTCTTGGTACTTACCGTGTATTTTTTGACGTAGGGATGAGTAGTGTAGGTAAGTTCCCCCTTGTCCATAACATTGTTAGTAGGAGCTGCACCGATCGCAGGATTTTCTGAATCACTATTTTCATAATTGAGAGTTTCGGCAGCACATCCGGCCTCGTTCATTGAATAGTAAAAGGCGGGCCAATTTGTTGCATTCCAGGAAATTTCAGATACATCACCTGTATCAAGTGGTGATCCACGAATCTCAACTGATGCTGCAGAGCAGACACCTGCAGCAAGAATAAGTGATATAAATACCAGCACTGTGATATTTAATTTTTTAGCTAGTTTAGTCTTAATATATTAGTCCTCCTTTTTTAATAATTATTTAATCATTAATGTCTATTTGTAATATTTAATTAAGCAATCGTTAGTTTTAGTGTTACTTATTTTTTTAAAAATAATACTAAATAGGTAGTATATATAATTTAGTATTAACACCGTGACGATATAAATTTGTAGAAAGGGTATCAGACAGCAATGAAAATAAATTAAAACAGAATAATGATATGAAAATATTTACAGACAAGTATGAATTTGCTCCGCATCCCCAATAGACAAAATCGAATTGTAAAAAGAAACTAATACTCCATCTGATAGAGATCGTCAAATTCAGTACTTCGCTAATTTCAGTACTTCGCTAATTTTACTATCAGCATGAAATAATGTCATTCGATAGCTATATATGCGGCGAAAACGCCGCCATATGTCATTTCAACTTCCCAATTCCAAGAACATTCCCAGAGTTGAACTAAGATCAAAAGAATGTATTGACACTGTTCTAAAACCACTTACAGATAATATTAAAATCAAGATCAATGGTTCACTTACCTGTAAAGATATTTTTCATACTACAGTATGTATGGCAGTAGATAAGGGATCGGTTCATTCCATTTCAAAACACTACCAAAAAGTAGTATGTGAGACATCGATACGACATCATTTCCAAAAACTGGATCTTGATAATCTTATTCGAATAAATGAAAAGATTCTACTTCAAGAGGCTCTTAAGATTTTGGAAAAAGGAAA
>NZ_JAGSOI010000068.1 GCF_023684405.1 Methanococcoides seepicolus
ATAGTGGGTGGAAATCTGATTGATTTACATTTATAAATATTACTTCGTATTTACATTTTCCTAATATCTAAAAATTATCTATTTATGTCTAATGCTATCATCAGAACTTTAGAAAGAACCTCTCATACTCCTCGCACACTAATCGAACGGATGTTGCCTAATATATAAGGGTGGGCAAAATGGTTTAGTGATATGTTCATGCTGATGGTGTTGTTTACATTGGGAAGGGAGCTAACAATATTGATGAGCAGGAATTGGATGTGAAGAAGGCTCAGGAGTTTGTTAATGAGAAGTTAGTTTCTGATTTTATCTTGAAGCTTACTCCTGAGAAAGCTAGAGAGATTGGAATAAACCATAGGAGTGCTTTGGCTTATTTGAAGAAAAAAGCAAAAGATGGAAGTTTGAATTTTAAAGCTAAGAATGTTAACAGAGCTGTTAATTACATTTAATTAAGTTACTGATGGCAAAGAGTTTAATATTTGCAAAAAAGTATTTACTGCTAAAAGAGATTTTGGAACTGCATTTAGTAGAGGGGTTAATTTGCTTAGCTTATTTTTTAACCCAGCTGGAGATGCGTTCTTGTCTGAAAGGATTTCAGTGCATATCTCTTTTACTTGATTTTGTTCCTTGGGCTTAATTAAATCAATATTCTGGAGTATTTCATTTATTTCAGCATCAAGTACAGGCTTAAATGCTTGAATGATAACTTCATTTTTTACTTCAACAGAAATTTCGTTAGTGTTGTGGTTAGTAATCACAATACTTTGAGGACTTCCTTCCTTTTCTGAAGCACTGTGGTGAATTTTTTCAAAATCATATTGTCCAATTAAATGAGATATTTCGTATATTATAGCCGCTTGTATGTTCAAAGCTTGTTTGAAAATTTTTAAAATGGCTTCATTCTCAGAATACTCGTGTTTTTGAGGAGAACAAAATGAAAGATCAATATAACATACAGCTTTTTCATGTTCATTTTTAAAAGACTTTATGTTAGACGGTACGTAAGTTTCAATTAATTTAAGTGATTCAACGTACCATGCATTGTACTGATTATTTAAAATCTCTTTTAAATAATTATCAGGATTCGACCAGAAAAATTGCTCTTTTTCTTTTCCAATTGAAGTAATATCATGAACAATAATAAATGATCTGAAAAAATTTTCTGCACTTGTATTAATTCGATCTGCTGTCTTGCACAATCTTGAAACTTTATCAATTAGTTCCATATATGAACTCATTTTTTAATCACCACTTTTTTAACAAACATGTAGTAATAGTTATAAAGTTTTTTATTAATGTGTATTATTCACCCACCATTTCATGATTAAAACAGCTTAAATAGTAGCGTACAAAAAATCAACGGTACTTTTTCTCATATGTTATGATTATGGTTGTGCGACTAAATGACACAAACCCGTACAAAAAAACAGACTTACCTATATCCCCTTCATTTAGGAGAGAAATCTAATTAAACCCTCTATCTGTAACAAAATGGAATTGTAAGCTATCAATTAGTGGGGTTTATGGTCAAGATCTTATGTGGTTCAGAAAAGATAACATCTATAAACTTGCCACGATTCAACATAAAAAGCCTCTTGCTCTTTAGGATATGCTTTGGCTTAGAAATAGCTCTTCGATGCTACTTTTGTACTTCGATAGAGTTAATTCTAATTTGAAATAGAAAAGGAGGCAATCTATAGATCACCCCCCTCTGATTCAGCAACAGAGGAACAAAATTATTTTTCAGGATTGTCTCCCTTATCCTCTCTTTATAAGGTATATACAATTCAACAAGCAAATGGCAGCTAACATACTTAACCATCGTTAGTAAAAACAAAAGCAAATCAACTAAAGTAATAAATTAAAACAAAATAGAAGTATTTTTATATTAACACTCTGTTTTTTAATCAGTAGATTAACTCAACAATAAAATAATTTTATTTCAATCAGTTAATAAATACAATTAAATTCTAATGGGGAAGGGGGATCTAATGAACATCATTTCAGTCTTAACGTCTAAAGCCAAAAAGAACATGCATTTGCAAATAACGCTAACTAATGGCAATATAATTTGTGGGAATATCATTGACATCGATGAAACGAGCGTTCTCATCTTAGACAAAGAAAAACTGGCAGCTACTTCTTTGAATATGGTTGGTGCATGGCAATTGGACCTAAATGAGGAGTTGGATATTGCTACACCAGAAGAAGTAAATTTTGTTCCTGACGAAAAAGATGTTGAAGATCTTGATATTATTGAAAATATTGAAGAGATCGGTGAAATTGATGTTGCAGGTTTATTGGATGGATTTGAGCCGAATAGCGTGATCTTTTCTAACATTATTCCAAATAAACATGTTACTAAACTACCTGAAAGCTTCCTTGAAATGGAATGCAGTTCTGACAGGGGCAAATGGGACAGCATATTCAGCCGTTATCAGAATGCTCTAAAAAATAATGATCAGGAATTATTTGAATCTTTGTCAGATGAACTAATTACAATGGGCGATAGAAATCCGAAATATGGAATATTCTATTTTAATTCTGCATGCTTTAAATTAAAAAGCTACGACTATCCTGCTGCAGGCAAGTTATTTGAGAGAGCATTTAGAATTGATAAAAAAAGCGATTATATTTATAATGCCGCTTATACATACCTTCTTGAAGGAAATAATCCAAAAGCATTAGTGAATCTTGGGGCCTACTTCTGTATGGAGTATCCGCTGACAGATAAAAATATGTGGTATAAGTTCTGCGATCTCGCCAAAGATGCAAAGGATTATTATGTTTTCAGTATTGCTTTAAATGAAGCTCTGAATAAATATTATCAATTGGAAGGGGAAAAGATTGATCCATTAAAGTTCTTGATTCAATCAGCTTTGTACGTATTCAAGGATACAAAAGTTATACGTGATATAATAGTTGATATTCTTACTTCAATTGAAAATAATGGTGAAGCTCCAAGCTATGAAATGATTGACCATTTCATTGATGATCTTAATGATTCGATGGATGAAAATGGGTTATCCAATGCCAATGATGATTTTGATCTTGTTTTCGCTATTTTGAATGGTTTATGTGCAGAAGATGAAACAGAACTTGTTCCTGTCCCAGAAATAAAAGTAAATGATGATATCCCCGTGATAGAACGTTATACAACGGGCCTAAAAAAAGGATATGTCTACAGAGTAATACCTCCTTATAGATATGGTTTCTTGAAAGATGACGATGGTATTAATTGCCATTTCAAGTATGATGTGGTTTTTGATGATGTGGGATTCCTGGATAGTACTACAGAATACAATCAACTTCCTTTATTGTTTAAATCTATACCTAGCACACTGGAAGATGCATCTACTGATGAAACTGCCCAGGTTATTTTTTCAGTGAAATTACTGGACAACATGATAAATTTGGCCAGGAACTTCGCTAAAGAAAGGGAATATCCTCATGCTATTGTCGAATTGGATAATGTTCTTGATTATGATCCCGATAACCCCGAAGCCAAAAGTTTGAAACCGAGATGGGAGGGACTATACGAAAAGAAAAACAGAGTTGAATCCGATAAGATCAATTTTCAGCCCAAAAATGAATTGGAATGGAAGCAAAAGGGCAACCTTTTATTGAAACTGGGTATGTATGAGGAGTCCATAGATGCTTTCAATAAAGCCTTTACAAATATGTCCAATTCTTCCAGTTCTTTGCATGGCCAGGGAATTGCATACCTGAAAACCAAAAGATATGAAGAAGCTATTGTGTGCTTTGACAAAGCACTGGAAATGAACTCTCTTCACTATCACGCAAATCATGCCAGAGGTATTGTATATCAACGGCAGGGAGACTATGTGCATGCACTAGCTGATTTCAATAAGGTTATCAAGGTCAGACCCGACCATAAAGATGCATGGAAGCAAAAGGCTTTTTCTCATTCTCAATTAAAACAATATGAAAAGGCCATAGACGCATATAATATGGCTCTCGACCTGGATCCCGAAGACTGGGTAACATTATCCAATAAAAGTGCTGCTTTCATAAAACAAGACAAGCTATTTGATGCAATGAAATGTATCGACAAGGTGCTATCCTATCTACCAGAACACGCGGATTCTCTTTTTACAAAGGGATACATATTCCAAAAAGAAAATCGGCTTGAAGATGCACTAGAATACATTGAAAAGAGCCTTGAATACGATCCAGGTAATGTGAAAGCCCTTTCTAAAAAGGCATTTGTACTTGCAAGAATGGGTAAGCCTGAAATTGCGATCGATGTCATGAAAAATGCACTTAAACTGAACATGGGAAATGCTAAAACATGGTACTACAAAGGCGTTGTACATCACTATGCTGGCGATTACGAAAAAGCAATAGAGGCGTACCAAGAATCACTCTATATCAACCCAGGCGTAGCTCGTGTTATGGGATGTAAGGAGAGGGCTGAAAAGGAACTGGAACCTTCCATGAAATCAATCCAAGAAGCTTCTGACAGCTTGGAACACGAAGATAACTTAAGTTCAAATGAAGATGTAGAAGATCTGATCTCAAAATTAAATGGAAAATTTTCAACATCTTGAAGTTGATTAAATAATTCCCTTTAACATTTTCTTTTTTAAATTCAATGGAATTAATTTCATTAAAATGTATTGTTCTATCTTTTGAAAAATCGGGTTTAAAATTTGTAATAAATCTTTACATGACTATGATTAAATGTATCATAATTCGACTTTGAAAAAGATAAGGACAATCTATAGATTTGAAACTATCAACATGAAAAACCTCTGGCTCTTTCGGATATGTAAAATATCTACATTTTTAGTTCAAAATTAGTGTATATTTTGACCAAATTTGCTGGTAAATTTGTATAGAAACTGCGAGAAATACCCATATTTGTCAGTTCAAATGTAGTATATAGTTTGAACTATTTGACTGGTTAATTTGTATAGAAATTATGTGAAATATTAACATTTTTCAGTTCAATTGTAGTATATAGTTTGAACTACTTGGTTGGTTAATTTGTATAGAAATTGTGAGAATCAATTTAGAATTATAAAGGATTTGATACATAAATCACATGGCAATTACCAGAGATTTATGCATCATGTTGGCTCAAAGACCACGATAAAATCGGGGAATTTTCGCACTGTACGCGCATCCAAATACTATGATATGATAAACAAATGTGATAATACACATGTGCATAACAAGTTCATGCATTGGTAACCTACAGCAGAGGGTTACTGATCCCAATCGGCAGAGGATTTAGCTTGTACATTTGAGTAATTGGGGAGTACCACAACGCGTCATTGGTTGATGGTATTTTAAATCGAAATCATGACTATGATATGCGATCTGTGGAAAATGAGCAACATCCATAATCTCTGACCAGGATGAAGTAGGGGTCATTCGGATAATGCAAAAAGGTCAATGCATATTGGTTTTGGAAACCGATGCACGATATGGAACAATATCCAGGATACGTAGGTCCAAGTATACTATACGCTATCATGCATATATATACGTTTGGCAGAATAAAAATAAGTTCACGTAAAATGTGTATCCGATGCCGATTCCAAATAATGAAATACGTCACAGATCATGATTTTAACAAGGATAAATTAAAACCCTCAATACAATAAACGCACATAATCAGTATATGTACCTTACGTTAATCAAAAATGCCCCAAATTTACGTAAAACATGTAAAAAATGACGAATCGAAACCGATAAAAGCAGGTGGATATATAGCGATTTTAAACCAATAAAACGGGAGACATTTGACACGTTTATGTCAGAAACATAATCACAACATCTCAAATAATATAAACATGACAATGCGACACCATATTGACGATCCCATTCAACCATGTACAATATTCACCAAATTTACGTAACAAAATAAATTTTCATTTAATAGTAATTATTTTCAAATGATATGCAGGGGAGTATAGTTAATGCTACGCAATATTTAGCACATTTTCAGCGATCCCATGGGCAACATCACTTCGTAACTTATTAGACAACGTTATCTCGCCACATTTGTCAGAATATAGCATCAAAACTATGCATCGTTTGTATAACATCATCTCAAAATACATAGATATGTTGTAGATCATTGCGACACATTGAAAATGTCATGTTTTCTGCGATACAAGTGTAATACAGTTCATTAAGTTTTTTTGATATGTTATACCGTTTTATACATTTCAAAATATGTCAACATGTTGTCACATTTAGCCCTGAACTTTTACCGTATTATAACTGTCTAAAAAGTTGTGCAATATTGTGCAATATTGTACAATATTATACCGCACTTTATAAAAAGTTGCACAACATTGTGCAAACTGGTGATTACTATGATGTTGAGACATGTTTTCAGGAAAATTGGGGTTAAAAAAGCATCCAATAATACGGAATATTACACTATCAATCTACCAACTGATGTTGATTTTAAGCCACGCGATAATGTTGAGATCATACCTGCGACATATGATGGACGTAATGCTGTGATCATTGCAGAAGTAGCCACGCAACCGTGCGGCATTGTGTCAAAACCACACACTACCACCATAGAAAATGTACAAAATAGACATGTCGAATGCAGTTTGGTCACGCGACACACACCTGCTACCGATACTGAAAGATGCGCCGATCGGGGGTCGAACCCGAGTTTAGGGCTGTCTTCAGCCACCCCAATGAAGGGAATAGGCTTGGAAGGCCCCAGTCATAGCCACTAGACCATCAGCGCACTTGCACTCCCTAACTAGTATTTTTAGCATATAACCCTTTCGGCTAAAGCCACTATCAGAAAGGAAGTATTGCACCGAATGCAATACGTAATAGAACACCACCATTATGTCGCTGTAATAAAGCAGATATTAAAGAGAATACGTACTACGGAGCTCCTTTATGTTGTCACGCAACGCAGCCGCCCTTTCAAATTCCAGATTTGTGGCAGCCATGTGCATCTCCGCTTCAAGTTCAATGACCATATCAGCGATCTCGATATCAGAAAGATCCTCTGCAACCTCAAGAACTTCAGACACGACTTCACCATATTCTGATTCAACAAGCTCTTTTTGGAGAGCTTTGTGAATGGTCTGCGGAACGATACCATGCTTTTCATTATACTCAAGCTGGATCTGCCGCCTTCTGTTCGATTCCCTCAGAGCAGCCTCCATGGAACCGGTAATTTTGTCAGCATAAAGTATCACATATCCATCCGCATTCCTTGAAGCTCGCCCCATTGTCTGTATAAGCGACCTTTCCGAACGCAGGAAACCCTCTTTATCGGCATCAAGGATAGCTACAAAAGCTACTTCCGGAATATCCAGCCCCTCCCTTAACAAATTGATACCCACCAGAACATCGAACACCCCTTTTCGCAGATCACGTATTATCTCTGCTCGCTCAAGAGTATCTATATCAGAATGCATATAACGCACCCGAATACCCATTTCCAGCAGATACTCGGTCAGATCCTCGGCCATTCTTTTGGTAAGCGTTGTGACAAGGGTGCGATAGCCTTTCTCAGTGACCTTATTAACTTCACCGATAAGATCATCGATCTGATTCTCCACCGGGCGAATGAACACCACAGGGTCAACAAGACCTGTCGGCCTGATTATCTGCTCCACGACAGCACTGCTGATCCCGAGTTCATAATCCGCAGGTGTAGCTGACACATAGATGGCCTGGTTTATCTTATGATGGAACTCGTTGTAGGTCAACGGCCTATTATCGTAAGCAGAAGGAAGACGGAAACCATAATTGATAAGTGCCTCCTTTCTGGCACGATCCCCATTATGCATTCCCCGGATCTGAGGAATGGTCACATGGGACTCATCGATAACAAGCAAAAAATCATCAGGGAAGAATTCGAGCAGAGATGAAGGAGGATCACCCGGCTTGCGTCCGTCAAAGTGTCGGGAATAATTTTCAATACCGCTGCAATATCCAAGCTCGCGGATCATCTCCAGATCGAACTTTGCACGCTGCATAAGTCTCTGTGCCTCAAGAATACGGTTCTCAGACTCCAGTTTCGCAACCTGCTCCTCAAGTTCTTTTTCAATTGAACCAAGTGCTTTGACCATTTCCTCCTGCGGCATCACGAAATGTTTAGCAGGATAGATGACAATGCTGTTGTCCTCTTTAACCTCGTCGATTGTCTTTCCAGTCACTGGATCAAAGGAAGAGATCCTATCGATCTCATCACCGAACAGTTCTATACGAACGCCATGGATATCCTGTGCAGGAAAAACCTCAATAGTATCGCCTTTGGATCGGAAAGACCCTTTGGCAGGTTCAATGTCGTTACGCTCATAGTGTATATTGATGAGTGCGGCAAAAAGCTCACTTCTACCCACCTCATCGCCCGGGCGGAGAATAACAGACATTCGCCTCCACTCATCAGGAGAACCGATGTTATAGATGCTTGAAACACTGGAGACGACGATAACATCCTTGCGTTCAATGAGGGATTTTGTGGCCGACAGACGCAGACGATCGATCTCTTCGTTCACAGAAGAATCTTTTTCTATGTACGTATCTGTGGTGGGAAGATAAGCTTCCGGCTGGTAGTAATCATAATAACTTACAAAATATTCTACTGCATTATTAGGAAAAAATTCACGAAACTCAGAGAAAAGCTGTGCTGCAAGTGTTTTATTATGTGCGATCACAAGAGTAGGTTTCTGTACGTTCTGTATCACATTCGCGACCGTAAAGGTCTTTCCGGAACCTGTAACACCCAACAATACCTGATGTTTCAGACCTTTGTTCAGCCCTTCGGTTAGTTTTCTTATAGCTTCCGGCTGTTCACCTTTAGGTTCATAGTCAGATACAAGATCAAAACCACTCATCACTCTGTGAATATGTATGTGAATAGCTATAAACGTATGCGTGTGTCACTGTGGCAAGTTTCACAGAATAACAGGAAGTGAATACGCTATCACAAGAAAACAACAACTGTTCGATATGATAAACAGTAGAATATAAGAAAATAAAGAAATCAGAAAAGTAAGCATTAACAGATGATCTTTACCAGGATCATGCCCTCTGTACCTGCCAGACAGGATAACCTTGTACATAAGGCTGACCTACAGCCTCCACACGGTCACCAATGTAGAGATATTCGCGCTGAGTACGGTTTCCACGGCGTTCAAGAAGATTCTTTCGATACATACGGGAAAGATATGTTGATACTGTGCTCAATTTGATCTCACCGTAGATACTTTCGTAGTGCTCCTGTATCTGTTGTGAAGTTGACCATTCGCGTGAATGCTCATATTTCAGGAACATTTCGAGTCTTTCACTGATCGTCAGAGAAGTGTCCATTATTCTGTCACGGAGTGATAAGTTCGGCACGATCTTGTTGTGAACTTGTGGAACTTGTTTTTCTGTGACAGTGGGCTGAGAAGCATATGGCATGCCCATATTGGAAGTTGACATAGCCTGTTGTTGCTGTTGTTGTGGTGGAATATAATTAACGGACTGATTCACAACAGGATTAGCAGATGTATTCACATTTTGCTGGTTCACAGGAACGTAGTACTGCGGGTATTGAACCTGTGTTGCTGGCATCTGCATGCCAGAATACATCGGCGGTACAGGTGATGGTACCGGCATAACAGATACTGGATAAAATTGATTTTGTCCACCTTGTTGTGGTTGTAACACTACAGATTGTGAATTTTGTTGTGAAAAAAGTTGTTGGGCATTCTGCCCGGAATGCAGATTGGCTGATGAAGATCCAGTCGAGCGAGTTTGCGCCTCATCTAAAGTATCAATAAACTTGATCACTCGTTCTTTCACATTCTCACCAGCAAATTCAATGCTGGTGGATTCTTTCCCTTCGCCATCGAGTATTTCGATCCGAATCTTCATCTTATGCGCCCCTGCTAGCGTATCCATCCATCCCCTCAGATCGGTGGATTCACAAACCATTCATCCCCTCAGATTATGGTTTAGTTTTTGTGTGAATGCAGTCAAATACAATCGCATTGTGGTGATTTTATGCAATTGATACATGCTGCAATATAATAATAGTGTGTGATAATATATAAATATTTCCTTAAATTTGTGTCATTATATGTTTTATGGCAAATTAAAGGGTTTTAAAGCTTTATTTTTAGAAAAAAACAGATAATTACAGCTTAAAATTGAAGGAATTTTTTCCATTGAGCACAATGAGAGAAAAAGACAATTGAGAGTATGAAACAAAATGGTATTAAGACGTATATAATGTGTATGAACTAGATCTAAACCAGCACAATAACAAAAATAACAAAATAATGAAAACAATACGGATCAATTAGTATTTAAAGCGATAAAGACCCCCAATAAATACAAATGGAACAAAAAGGCGTGCCCAATAGGGATAAAAGAATCCTTAAAGGATGAGACATTTTCTAACACGCAGTTGTTTTATATTACATGATGTTATAAGAAGGCAACATGACCGAAGTAAGTGAAGGATCAACAGCAGGAAATAAGTCCACTGAGATGGATTCTAATGGTGGTGACCACAATACTGATGAGATGCAGGAAATGGACATCAAAGAAGTGATCAGTGAGAACGAGGTTCTAAAGGTCCAGAACGAAACAATGAAAGCAAAGCTTCTTGAAAGCAATATGATGGTGAACAAATGCATGTCAGAGATGGATCAGCTTAAGGACCAGCTTGACCACTTGACGACACCACCACTGTTCATTGCCAGCGTCATGGAAGTAGAAGATAGCATGGCACTCCTGCGCCAGCATGGCAATAATCAGGAAGTTATGACGATGATACCATCTGAAATGGAAAGAACCCTCGAACCGGGCATGCGCGTAAGCATCAATGCAGCGTTCGCGATCATCGACATCATCAGCAGGGCAGCCGATGTTCGTGCGCAGATGATGGAACTTATCGATTCACCTGGAATAGATTATGATATGATAGGCGGTCTTGATGAGGTGCTCAAAGAAGTCATTGAGTCAGTTGAGCTGCCACTTACAGAGCCAGAGCTGTTTGAGAACCTCGGTATTGAACCACCAAGTGGTGTCCTTATGTATGGCAGCCCCGGAACAGGAAAGACACTTATTGCAAAAGCAGTTGCATCAAGAGCACATGCGACATTCATTCGTATGTCAGGCTCAGATCTTGTACAGAAGTTCATTGGAGAGGGCGCAAGGCTCGTAAAGGATGTTTTCCAGCTTGCCAGAGAAAAGTCCCCATCCATACTGTTCATTGATGAGATAGATGCAGTCGGTGGAATGAGAACCCACGATGGAACGACCGGTTCTGCGGAAGTTAACCGTACGATGCTCCAACTTTTGGCCGAGATGGATGGTTTCGACCCCAGTGGCAATGTGAAGATCATAGCTGCGACCAACAGGATAGACCTGCTTGACCCAGCTCTTTTGCGCCCGGGAAGGTTTGACCGTATAATCGAGATACCCATACCCGATGAAAAGGCAAGAGAGGAAATATTGAAGATCCATACAAGGAAGATGAATCTTGAGAAAGATCTCGACCTTGCCAAGATCGCAAATATGACCGATGGCCTTAGTGGTGCAGACCTTAATGTTATAGTTAAAGAGGCAGGCATGTTCGTGCTCAGAAGAAGAGGCGACATGATCACCATGAAAGACTTCCTCGATGCTTTCGAGAAAGTAGTTTCCGAGGAAGAAGTCAACACCCCGGCCGGAATGTTCGCATAATGCGAACTTCCAATTATCTTTTTCGACGAAAGTTATAAATAGAATTGGTTGCTTTTAGGGGATGTTAAAAGCAGCAAACCCGTGTGCTCCGATAGTGTAGCACGGCCAATCATACAGGACTCTCACTCCTGCGACTGGGGTTCGAATCCCCATCGGAGCACCATTAACTCTTTTTTAATATTCCACTAATTTGTAACAATCTTATATGGATTTTTGATATTAAAATTGTCTGCGAGCTTGTAGCTTGCAAATACAATTAAGAGTTTGTTGATGTCAGTAATATGCAGCTATTGCTTACTGAAAAAAGATAGAGACACGATTTCGAGCCATATTGGATCTTTTGGAGGATTACAAATTAAATTAAAAAAGCAAAGAAGTATTCTCCCTTTTGCTTCAATTTGTGAAATATCACAGAAGTCCCAGTGCGACACCCATCAGTGCCCACATCTTAAAACTGCAGTGACCACCAGAGGTACAGCAAACGCTGAAACTCTTTTATTCACATCACAAAAA
The DNA here is from genome assembly GCF_023684405.1 of Methanococcoides seepicolus. GTDB lineage: Archaea > Halobacteriota > Methanosarcinia > Methanosarcinales > Methanosarcinaceae > Methanococcoides > Methanococcoides seepicolus. The sequence continues at coordinate 12,211 of NZ_JAGSOI010000068.1, forward strand.
GATTGAGATAGCTCATTGATTCGAGTGAATTCATAAGCAGTTATTGCAGTTAGTATTATTCAGGAGAAACAAAAATATTATTACACAAAACGGATAGATTAGAATATTAAGCACGATCTAAAATCGATTTAATCAAACCTCCCACTCATAATCAACTGCATAAAACGATTCGTCATCATTAAAAACAGTTTTAATATCATTTATATAATATTCCCTATTATCCCTAATGAACTTAGATCTTGCATTATCGGCTGAAGAAATCAAATATACCACCAGTACAATCGACATGAAAGTAACAAAATCATACAGTCCACCTAACAAATCAACATTGGGATAATTCGGAATAATGGATAAAGAGACAATTACACCAATACCAATAGCCCAATATTTAAGACTAAATAAATTGCTGACAACATGTTTCACATAGTATCGAGGGTTGTTTATTTTTAAGAATAAATAAATCACAACTAATAAGCCTACATAAGCAAATAATGGATATATAGGATTAAAATTAAAGCTTTCCATTGCAATAAGTTGATAAATTCCTATTAGAACAGGTATTGCCCAAATTGCAGCTTTGAGAACAAGTGAATTACTATTGTTCCTCTTTTCTTCAAGAAGCTCAAGGTTAATATTTTGCAATTCAGTTACAATATTCTTCAATCGCAAACATCGGTTTTCAATTGCTTCTTTACTGTTTTCCAGAGAAACTTCTTCCCCCAAATCATTTAGTTCTAATTCAGATGTTCGAAGTATTTTCTTCAAATCTTTGAAATATAAAAATGACTCAATGTCATATTTAATGGTAACTAAGATTCGATGTGCAGTTTCAATTAATGCGATATTTTCAATTATACCAATAGTTCGATTTGCAGATAGTATGTAATCTTCAAATTTTTGTGAATCATATTCAAAGAACTGATCCAATATAAGCCGGTCTAATTCACCCTCCAAACGATTTAATTTTGAGTTTGAATAATCCGCATACTTATCATATTTTTTTTGCATATTGGATAGCGTCTTCTGAGCATTTTTGATCCCATTTCTAATTTCATTCAAACTATCTATGTAGCTAGGATCAATTTCATTAATTAGACTCACACAGCTTAATTAAAATTATGGCATTGGTATTTAAGTAGAGTTTTTATGTTATTAGGACCTATATTTATGCATGAACTGTCCCAGGTGCAAGAGCTCCAATCATAAAAAGAACGGTAAAATCGATGGACGTCAACGCTACAAATGCCATGATTGTGGGTATAACTATTCAGTGGAGATTA
>NZ_JAGSOI010000069.1 GCF_023684405.1 Methanococcoides seepicolus
TAATCTCCACTGAATAGTTATACCCACAATCATGGCATTTGTAGCGTTGACGTCCATCGATTTTACCGTTCTTTTTATGATTGGAGCTCTTGCACCTGGGACAGTTCATGCATAAATATAGGTCCTAATAACATAAAAACTCTACTTAAATACCAATGCCCCTCATTTTAATTAGTACTAAAAGTAGTTCGATGGGTCAGGGGTTAGAAAAGATTAATTACTATACGATACAACTTATTTACTGAGGTGAAATGTATGTCTAAATGTGGTAAATTTAACAAACGTGATTCTGAACGTAAAGGCGAAAAAAAGGTTGAGCTTTTGGATGATAAATTGATACACGAAAACCTCGACGATCTCAAGGGAGAGGGTGGTGAAGTACTAGATTGAGCACAACAATTAAAGTCAAGATATTTCCTGATAACCCGGATGGACATATAATAAACGTTCCTGATGATTCTACGTATGAGGACCTTCTGAATATTATGGATATCAATCAGGAACTTGTTATTTTATTAAATGATGGAAAAGCTGTCCCTATCGACGATATAGTTGTCGAAGGTACGGTCACCATCTTAAAAGCGATATCCGGCGGTTAAAAACAAAGCTGATCAATACGATCTAGCCAAAAAGTAATGATTTAAATAAAAGTTGGATATCCTTATATTGGATATCCTTTATTTTGCAAGATCCTTTAATTTATCTATTATACGCATTCTTGCATCGTTCTCTTCTCGGATCTTTGCCTCATAATGTTTTACAATATCATTGAAAGGTGTTTTCAAAGTGTAGATCTTCGTAGGTCTGCCTTTACCTGTAACCTTTTCATTATGGATCGATATCCAATCGTGCTCGCGCATTGACCTCATTGCAACACTAACTTCCGGTTGACGGAGTCCAGTCTTCATCTCAATTTCTTGAGATGAGGCTTCGCTCACATTTGAAAGATAGGCCACAGTAGTCGCAAGGTTGCGCGTCATTCCCAAACTCTTCAACGAATCGATAATCTCTTCGCTAGAGTCATCTAATAGCTTTCCACCAGTGCTAATCATGTCCATCACCGTACCAATTATATATAAAGCACATTAAGTACCCAATTTAAGATATGCGATTATTATATTTAAATCCTCATGTATCACAACATATAGCTATGATTTTGGAATGAATGCACAATGATATATATAAGCTTTATTATAAATCGCAAGGACATTTCAAATATTGTGCTTAAAGTTATATAATATTTTATGCAAGTATATAATTATTTATTATACTATTGAATGATATTCATAGAATTTAGTCAATACATTAAAAGAGGGCGTACCATTCGCATCTTTTTAATTATATATTTTTTAGATTCATCTACGTTTTCTTAATATTATTTCCAGATATACGACAATGTGCGCACCTACTATGTCAATATAATTCAACATTTTCAACATATTTCTAAAATGTTGGGGGCTTCGGTATTAAGGTTTTGCAGGATTATAATAAAATGCTCATCAAGAATACATTTATATTCCATGTAAACAAATTGAACATAGGCAAAAGTCAAAATTTCAATTATGAAATAATCTATCTATCCCCTCTAAACTTCGTCATATGACTTTTGCCTCTCGATCATATACCATTGCAATGTCAACTGAGGGATAGTTGGCTTAAAGATCAAAAAAGTAAATGGATGAAAGTCACAGACGACCTTCGATTATTTTTATATTAGTATTTTTATATTAGAGCTTTTCAGCAATTTGAACAGCATTCAAGGCTGCTCCCTTAAGGATCTGGTCACCGCAGACAAAGAACTCAAGCCCGTGGTCTCCAAATACAAGGTTCTGTCTTATTCTGCCAACTTCCACATCATACTTTTTAGTAGCGTTCAATGGCATTGGATAGATATTGTTCTCAATATCGTCCTTTAATTCAACACCTTCGACTTGTCCTAATAATTTTTTTGCATCAACTGCATCGATCGGTCTTTCTGTCTCTATGACAATGCTCTCACCATGCACTCTCATGGTCGGTATCCTTACACAGGTACAGCTGATAGGGATATCTGGTTCCGAGAATATCTTCCTTGTCTCCCAGACTACCTTCATTTCCTCACGGGTGTAATCGTTTTCCTGGAAACTGTCAATATGGGGTATCGTATTGAAAGCGATAGGATATGTAAAGACCTTGTTCTTAACCTCTTTACCTTCAAGATAGTTCTTCGTTTCTTCGGTCAATTCGCTCATGCCGGCTGCTCCAGCCCCGCTGGTAGCCTGATAAGTGCTGATGATGACCTTCTTCAACCCATATTCCTTATGAAGTGCGTATAAGGGGATCGCTGCAATGGCAGTTGTGCAGTTCGGGTTGGCAATAAGCTTAGAATCTCCGATTGCATCGGCATTTATCTCGGGTACCACCAACGGAACCTCATCATCGTATCTGAAAGCACTGCTGTTATCGATAACATAGCAGCCGGCACTTGTTGCCTTATCTGCATTTTCCTTGCTCCAGTCACCGCTTATCGCAAAAAATGCAATATTCAGTTGTGAATAATCTGCCATATCAGCATTTTCAATAGTAATAGCTCCAAAAGGAGTATCTATTGTCTTGCCTGCACTTCTCTCTGATGCAAAAAGCCTTAGTTCTTCCACAGGAAAGTTCCTATCGTGTAGTACTTCTATGATTTCCCTGCCTACTGCACCAGTAGCACCCATAATACCTACTTTGTAGCTCATTTTATTTCACCATTAGTTTCTGGAAGTTCATAGAATCCCAATTCTTAAAAAACCTATCGACGATTCAAGTTCCAATGCTGAAACATTTTATTGTCAACAAAGGTTTTTCACAACATTTTCATTTATGATAATATAAAATATCTTCTAATATCTTGGTTGATCTTCATAAGCGTTAAATTTATAAGTAGGAATCGGCAATGAGAATCCTGTTATATCAACAAAACCATATTTAGCGGGGGCAATCAGATATCCTTGAAGGTTGAGGTCTGGCAGATATTTCTCATATTGACAATAGCTTTGCTTTTTTGGTTTCTTGAATGTTTCTTATTCGGATGGATCTGATCTTAAAAGATCATATTAATGGAGCTATCCCTTACAAAACTTCCATTTATAAACAAAAAAAGAAGTGGATGGTGTCATCCACTAAGAATTCTTCAAAGTTCATTTCCCATAACAGTCTTTTAGATGCTCAGCTGAAGGTGGTGTTGTAGCAAGGCTTACGACAATTGCAACGATCATTGCAATTGGAGTTGCCACAATTATGGGGTCGACAACTGTCCAAGTACCCGTAAGCAAGGTATCCACTCCAAAAAGGGCTTTGCATATGCCAAGAGGTACTGCTTCCTTTGAATGTATGAATGTCAGCCAGAACAGGCTTCCTGCTGTACCCACCAGAAGACTTGCAATCGCACCTTCCCTTGTCATCCTCTTCCAGAACAATGCACCTACGTACATGGGTAGGAAAGCCGCTGCACAGAGACCGAAGAAAATAGCAGTTGCCCTTGCGATGATGCTTATGGGCAGTATATATGCAAGGATAACACTTGTAATAATGGTCAAAGCGATCCCAAGCCTCGTTATGTTCACCGTCTGCCCGACCTCCCCTTTCTTGATGAACTCGCGGTAGAAGTCATGTCCAATAGCTGTTCCCATTGTATGGAACTGTGAGCTCAACGTTGACATTGCAGCTGCAAGAAGTGTCAGCATGAACAGGACTACGAACAGCTCTGGCATGGCTCCGTTGATGAATTCCGGAATTATAAGGTCAGTATTTCCCTTGGCAGCTGCAACTGCAATAATTCCCTGTGTTTTCTGGAAATATACGTTTGAAAGTGCACCCACTGTAAAGGCTACTCCGGTCATCATCAGTATGAATGGTCCGCCTACAAGTACAGCACGGCTTAATGCCCTGTCATTCTCAACGGTCATGTATCTGACGGCAAGCTGTGGCTGTGCAAGAACCCCTATGCCTACACCAAGGACAAGTGTGGATACCAATGTCCACCAGATCGGTGATCCGAACGCTGGCATGGTTGTCCAGCCCAAATGTCCTCCGGCAACAAGTGACTCAGGTACAAGTCCTGTCATGCCTGAAAGTGCTTCGTGTGCTGCCGTTACACCACCAAGCTTGATGTATGTAAGTGCAAGAAGTACGATCATTCCAATGAACATAAAAGCGCCCTGCAATGCATCGGTGTACATAACAGCAATCAGCCCGCCGGTAATGACATAAGCAGCTACTATGATCGCCAGTATGAGCACTGCAATATCATAATTGACTCCAAGCGTGGTCTCAACAAAACGTGCTCCGCCTATCAGAACAATGCCTGCATAAAGGGGCATGAAAATACCAATGATGGCTCCTGAGAATCCCTGTATGAAGCGTGACTGGAAACGTTTGCCTAAAAACTCCGGAAATGTTACGGCATTAAGGCGGGCACCCATACGCCTTGTGCGTTTTCCGAATACAACAAAAGCAATGAATATACCTACGACGATGTTCATCACTGCCAGCCAGAGAAGACCCATCCCCAAAGCTCCTGCAGCTCCGCCAAAACCAATTATCGCAGAGGTACTAATAAATGTCGCACCATAAGAAAGTGCAAGAATGTAGGGATGAATACTTCTTCCGGCTACCATGTAGTCGTCTATTTCTTTCGTTTTTTTGTATCCAAGTAATCCAAGGTAGAAGATTATCATAAGATAAATAAGTACGATCACTCCAAGCAAGGGTGTGCTAACTGCCATTAAAGTTCCTCCTGCTCTTCTTCATTCCATTTCAATAAACCATATACTATACAACCCAGGGCACTTATGATGCAAAGCACATAAGCCATCCAGATATAAGGGTCATCTATTCCTAGCATAATTATCACCATTTTTAATGTACATTAATTATGTCACATGTTAACATAAGCCATACATTAATGTTTCGTAGATCATTTAATGGAATTTATAGTAGACCCAAAATATATTAGAATAACATATCGATATCAGAACAAAGTATGGAGTTTTATCAAAATAAAAATGAATAAAATGAAGGAAATTAGGAAAACCAACTTGGATCCAGCATGCCAATAGATCTTGAAAATACTTCCCGAGAACAGTGAGTTAATGATGCCTGGTCATTGGACCATACATCATTTTCATATTTTTATATTCGATATTCATATAGTTTCAGGCATGGTCATGGACCCAGAAATTACCATCGATGGTTATCTCTTTTTTCCATATGGGCACTTCTGATTTCACTCGATCCAATGTCTCACTAAGAGCTGCGAACAGTTGCTGTCGGTGGCCTGCTGCTATCACGATGTATACGATATCTTCAAGTGGCATTATCCTTCCGGCTTTATGATGAATAAGAACATCGATGATACCCTCTTGCTGCATCATTTCTTCCCGTATCTTTTGGATGCTGGCATCTGCGACCTTATCATACTTCTCGAATTCGAGCATCCGGGTCTCGTAATCCTCGTTATCCACCCTTACGATTCCGATGAAAGTACCTATGCCCCCTGCTTTTACTATGTTGGGATTTGCTCTGACCTTTTCTATAAGGGAATTGAGTGTGACGCAGTCCGGTTGTTCCATTAGCAGTGTGACGATATTTTCAAGGTCCCAGTCGGCCTTTTCAGGAAGTCTTGCAATAACATTGGAAACGTCCTCATCCATATCTCCGAGAACGACCTTTGCAACATCACTGTCCTTTGCACCTTCAACGATGGCAAAATCCATTCCTGCATCAGCAAGTTCATCCAGTGCTTTTTCAAAAGAAGGAGTACGGCTAATGGTCACCAGTTCCCTGTCCGTGACGGCAGTGACCATGTCGGCACCGGAATCGAAATGTTTGCCGGTATCAGTGTTCGAATCATCAAGACGATGGTCAAGCATCAGTTTGACCGTTCCTACACGACCAAGTTCTGAAAGTTCCTTTACCATTCGGGTAACGAAGGTCGTTTTCCCTGTGTTCTTGTAGCCTATGACTGAAATGACTTTCATGCCCATTCCTATTCCTGATTAATATATATAAGTACGGTGAACGGGTGGCAAAAGTTTATTCTTTCTAAAAATATAAAACAAAAATTTAAATGTCGATTGCTTTATATTAATAAAGAATATTACTCTGTTACATGTGTGGATATCAGGTAAGAATACATGACATGCCATCGGAAGATCGGCCAAGAGAGCGCTTGTTGAAACATGGTCCCGGTTTTCTTTCTAATGCAGAACTGCTTTCCGTTATTCTTCGTACAGGGTCAAAGGACGAGAATGTGGTCAGTATGTCCAGTCGTATCCTCTCGGAATACAATCTGAAACAATTAAGCCAGGCGAACATCAGCCAGCTCACAAAGATACGGGGTATCGGTCCTGCCAAAGCTACCCAGATAGCAGCGGTCTTTGAACTGGCGAGAAAACTGGAGATCTTTACAGATGATCCTAAAAGAAAGATACGCTCAGCAAACGATGTATATTCCCTGCTCTATCCTAGACATCGCGAATTGAAAAAAGAACATCTTACAGCCCTTTATCTTGATACGAAGAACAATATCATCAAGGAAGAGGTGATCTCCATTGGCAGCCTGAACGCAAATATCGTACATCCGCGTGAAGTGTTCAAATCAGCTCTTATGGAATCTTCAGCGTCCGTCATACTAACACATAATCATCCCTCGGGTGACCCCGCGCCAAGCAGGGAGGACATAGCTGTAACGGAAAAGCTCGTTGAAGGCGGGAAGATTCTTGGTATAAGTGTCTTGGACCATGTGATCATCGGGGATGGAAGGTATGTCAGTTTGAAAGAGGAAGGTTACATAAACTGATGGCTGAAAGTCTGCATTGAAGTTACCCTGGGCAGAACTGATAGCTGCAATGTATGGTGGCCTGTGGAATGAATCAGTGCTTTCAAGTACTGGATAGGTTTCTGGAATACCAGTAACTTCTGCAGTCTGTGTATTGTAGATGTATGGAATTATGCCACTTACTTCTGAAGCTGAACTCGGATATCTTGTTTACTGCAAGAATTCGAACATCAATGTCAACGGCGAAGAAGTCGATGGAAACTATACGTTCAAGCGTTTTGTTCACGATTTGGGAGCAGCAACGACTCGCATTGAACTGGGAGAACTCATTGACAATGTCACTGACATGCTCGGTGAATTCTATGCTAAGAACAGAGTGAATAATGCAATTTTCATCTCATGAGCTACGAAAAGAAGCTCCTCAATCCAGTAGCATACTACTGGTACATGTATCAACACCTCGGCCTGAAGAAGATGCTGGGTAAGACAGACTCAGGGTATCCTCGTCGACTTGCACTTGGGTGGTGTTCTCATCGCGAGAAAGAGATTGTTGTCTGCAAGATAGGTAACTGGCAGCTTCGGCATAATGCATGAAATTGGAATGAAGCATACTATACAGGAAGGGTTTGTGATGCATCCTTGGGGGATGAAAAGAGGTAAAAGATTATTGTAATTAATCTTATTCCTCTTCTCCATACATCTCCATGATTCCTTGGGAATGCACGTCATCCAATACATTTTGAAGTGCTTTGGCGAATTTCTGTGCAGCTGCGTGAGACATATAGACTCGTGTTGCGTTGATGAGCAATTCGTTTTCCATTCTGACCCCCGGTAGTTCTAGAAAATCTATATGTACATCCCGGTTTGCCACATTTATGGATGCGAGATTTGAATATTTTGTATGTGTAACATTGATCCTGCTTGGGATATCTGAGGTATCGTATAGCTTATTGATATCTGCCTGACCGGTTACTTTTTCTTCTTCCTCTATTTTTTCTTCTTTAACCATTCTATCAAACTCCCATAATGCTTATAGTTTTATTTAAATGTCCATTTTCGACTCTATATTTGTCCTGATTGGGAATTAGATTGCTTGCAACCTCGACGGTCTTTACAACCTCGAGGGTAACTTGCTCCGGTTTCAGAACTTTGACTGTGGTCATTAAATTGTTGACAAAATCTTCCCCAAATTCGGTTACGTCATAAAAGGAGAAATTGTTTGTATCTTCTTTTTTGACATATTCGTTTTTGACCAATCCTGCTTTTTGTAGGTTTTTGATGTGATATGTTAGTTGGCCACTGAGTTCTGTTGGTATTTCTAGCTCTTTTCGAATTTCTGAAAATGATAATTCACCATATTTGAAGAGAACAAGAAAAGTAGCCAGTCCTGTATTACCACCTAGTGCTTTCATTGCTCGCCTAAGTTCAGAAGGCATTTCATTAGCATATTTTTCTATGCTTTCGGTTTCATTTGTAGTCATACTAATCCCTCCAACTGGATTATTTTCATACTTTGACTGAGGCAATGTGTAGAATTTACTATACTTAGTACAATTCATTTTACTACTATTTATTTATGTTGTAAAAATTGTATGCACTGTGTGCTCTCTCAGAATGATTCTAACCGTTGGAAGAAGTTCAAAAAACAAACCGAAGAATCCTTCCTTTCTCGCAAAGCCGAGCTTCTTATCATAATTTATGGTGCATATAAACCTCTGGTAGAAGAAGAACGTTTAATTGCACTTCGAGATTTCCTAAAAGATGAAGGTTATGTCAGTACTTACATCGTTAAAGAATTTCCTACTGATGGTAATTCCGTCAGCCCCAACCTTTCCAAAAGTTTGGAATGCTTGGAAGTTGCCGACTTGAACATACTCGTTTTTACATGTCGCGGAAACACGGACAGTGTTACAATAGAATTAAAACATGCGATAGATAACGATTTGCTTTCAAAATGCAAGGTGTTTGAAGAAGTACATAATGGGATTACTGCCATGGGTACTTTACCAAAAGAGGGGCTCATCGCTGAGAGATACGAAGTTGTACAATTTGAACGTCAAAACGACAATGATCTGCACGAGCACGCGTTGGGTGATGTGTTAGCCTTTTTTACAAAATTTGCGAAACGCCACATGTAAGTATTTTTCATATGTATATGGGATAGAAGCGAATTGGTCTTCATGCACTATATTATTTTTTATCACTTATGATGAGCTTTCAACAAAAGCTTTAAACCATTACCCATAATTCATCCAATCAGATGAAAGAAGTAGAACTTACAGATCCTTACACGATCCCCTACAGGGGAATCTATGTGGTCTGTGATGAAAATAACGAGTATGCAGAGATAATCGAGCATACGAATTGCTATAGTGGTGCTGCATGGTCACGCTTCCACTATGCCCGGTCACCCCTTGTACAGAAGGCACGTGCAGTGGGCAACATGAGCCGCTACCTCGTGAAAGCTGATGTTTGCGATCTTACACTTAAGCCATCAGTGGCTGCTGCCGGGATCGAATCGGTTGTGGTTGACGGGGATGAGGTATCCATCACCTATGCAGGGCTTGGAGGCGGAGGCGTGGGTGCCACGAAATGCAGAGCATTCGCACAGGGAGTGCTACGCTATGATGTGGGTGACTCAGGTGGCGGAAAGGCTGCCAAAGGCACCATAGTCGTTCCAAGGCGGCAGCGTGTGCTTATCGGGATAGATGATACCGATACGAAGGAAGATGGAGCGACGTGGTCAATGACACACAACATTGCTACGGCACTCAATAGCAATGAATCCGTCTATCTTTCCCATTCCCTTGTTCAATTGTTCCCTGTCTCAGCTAAAACACAGAACTGCGTATCCACAGTGCTTGAATTTGGTTGTGTGAGCGAGGAAGCGAAGGAAGAGCTCCTTGAAGACATGAAAAATGCACTTCTCAAATACAGCGTGTCCGATGAGACCGGTATGGTGGTACTTTCCTCGTTCGAGGCATCCCATATGGAAGAATACAGCACCATGTGTCGCAGCGGAGAGCTGACCAAGGATATTGCAATGGAACATGCACGCAAGAATGGTGTTGATATCTGGCTCGATGGCAATGGTGTGATAGGTGCCTTGGCATCCCTTGCATGGTTTGCCCGTCCTGATGAATCAATTGATCTGGAAGCTAAGTTATGAACGTTCCTGAGGGTCAAAATGAACCTGTGGAGGTCACGGGGCTTGAAGCCCTTTATGCTGCAGCCATGGACTGTGGTGTAAAGATGATAACGGCAGTTGCCGGATTTCCCACGACAGCAGTGATCGAACATTTTGAAAAGAACAGTCCCGCTGACGTCACCACCCTGTGGATGACCAATGAGAAGGCTGCACTGGAGACCGCACTCGGTGCTTCCGTTTCAGGCAGAAGGGCACTGACCATCACAAAACACGTTGGCATGAATGTCCTTTCCGACCCTCTCATAACCTCTGTCACACATACGATCGGCGCAGGACTTGTAATAATAGCAGGCGATGATCCGGGGGTCAGAGCATCCCAGAACGAGCAGGATTCACGATGGTACGGTGAGGTGGCAGAGGTCGCGGTGTTCGACCCGTCGAACCCGGATGCTACATACAAGTCACTTATCAGAGCATTCGAACTCTCCGAAAGTACAAAGACCCCTGTTATAGTCAGGATAACGGATCGTCTGGAAAAAGCCACAGGTCCTGTCACAAGATCCGAGGACATTAAGAAGACAGAAGCTACATTTGACAGGTCTGTCTGGAAGCTGACAATGCGTGGCAAGCACCAGCATTTTCACATAAATGTACAGCCATTGCTTGTGGATGAAGCAGAGAACACTTCTCTGACACGATATGTTAAAGCAGGCAAGACTGGCATAATTTCTTCTGGCTATCCCTCTTTGCTTGTGGATGAGCTATTGTCCGAAAGACAGCTTGAGGTTTCGCATCTTTCACTTAATGTTGTATCTCCGCTTCCTGTTAGGAAATTAAGAGATTTCATATCCGACCATGAAAAAGTTCTCGTTATTGAGGAAAGTGAAGCCTTTATCGAATCCCATATCAGTATCTGCGAGAACGTACTGGGAAAAATGAGCGGGCATCTCCCATATGGTCGCATTGAAAAAGAGCAGATCGGTTTTGCGATCGAGAACATCGATAAAGATAAGGTAACTGAATATACTTTTATTGAGACCATTGGGGGAAGAGGTTCACGTTCTTTGTGCGAGGACTGTCTTTTCCTGCCGGTCTACAGAATGCTTCATGATCTGGATATTTTCATAGCGGGTGATATGGGCTGCTCCATACGCAGTGCCCCTGCACCCCTTGAAGCCGTTGATGTCGGATTTGCACTTGGTGCTGCTATTTCCACAGCTACAGGTTTCGATAAAAAGTCCGTTGCTGTCATAGGTGACTTCGGACTGTCACATTCCGGCATCGTAGGCCTGATAAATGCTGTCGAGAACAAACGTGACGTGCTCGTGATGGTGCTGGACAACAGGACAGCAGCAATGACAGGCGGACAATCCACACCTGACCTTACTGAAGCTGTAAAAGCGCTCTGTGATGATGTCACTGTCTTTGAGTTCAATGATCCGAAGCTTGCTGGTAGCAGGATAAAGGAACTTGAAGAGCTTGTGAAGGACAGGCTTGCCGTTGATGGGGTTTCTGTTATTTATGTAAGGGCTGACTGTGTTCTGTATAGGTGAAGAATGGGGAATTTGGATGGCTTTTTTGATATATGTTGGGTTTATAACCTCATTTAGATCATTTCAACTCTGAAGATTTTAGAGAAACTCGAAAATCCCAATTTAATTTATTTTTATTTACAGGTGAGAAATCACATCTGACCATCGCTTCTTTAAACTGCTTATTTGTGATAAAGAAACCATCTGGTGTTTGTTCAAAAAGAAGTTTGAGTGCATAACTGGCGTAAATATCATTTGGTATTTTTTGTGGCAGTATATTTAACGTTATCCAATTATCCAGGGCTTTTTTTTGAATTCCGGGTAATTCGTATTCATTCGCATCTTTTTTTCTTTTTGTCACATTGATACTGAATGATTTGGAAATATTTAATTCACATCCTCTTTAACAAAGAACACTTCCTCTATTATGGGACTTTTGAAGCTTTGAAGTATAGGCGAGAAATAATCGAAGTGCTTTTTTATAGCGTACACTTTTTACACGTTTATATATCTCTGCGTAGAAAGTAGGGTATATAGGTAACTCAAAAAAACGCAACCCTTTTAAAAAAATCGATTAGTTTGCAAATCCTTGTAATTTTGGAAGTTCAATTCATACACTTGTACAATTTCGGGGGGATATATACAACTGAAAATATGGCAACACTTTTTTTCGCAATACGTAAAAAACAAATTATAAATAATTTCAGTACTTCGCTAATTTTACTATCAGCATGAAATAATGTCATTCGATAGCTATATATGCGGCGAAAACGCCGCCATATGTCATTTCAACTTCCCAATTCCAAGAACATTCCCAGAGTTGAACTAAGATCAAAAGAATGTATTGACACTGTTCTAAAGCCACTTACAGATAATATTAAAATCAAGATCAATGGTTCACTTACCTGTAAAGATCTTTTTCATACTACAGTATGTATGGCAGTAGATAAGGGATCGGTTCATTCCATTTCAAAACACTACCAAAAAGTAGTATGTGAGACATCGATACGACATAATTTCCAAAAACTGGATCTTGATAATCTTATTCGAATAAATGAAAAGATTCTACTTCAAGAGGCTCTTAAGATTTTGGAATAAGGAAAGAAATATGCATTCGCTATCGATTTTACTAATGACCCTTATTATGGACATACTGATTCATCTAACGAAAACTATGTGATACGCAGTCAGTCTAAGAAGTCAACAAACTCATTTTATTCATACATCTCCCTTTCCATCATAACCAAAAACAATCGATTTACTGTATCAGTTCTTCCAGTAGAAAAGAATAAAACAAAGGTAGATTACCTCAGATACTTCATTGATTGCATAAAAAAACTGAACTTCAAGGTCAAGGTCCTTTGTTTAGACAGGGAGTTCTATTCAGTAGATGTGTTTGAGTTCTTGCAAAATAAAAAGATTCCTCATATAACTCCTGTTGTAAGAAGAGGAAAGAAGATAAAAAAGATGCTTATCGGAAGGA
>NZ_JAGSOI010000007.1 GCF_023684405.1 Methanococcoides seepicolus
TGAAGGATATAACAGCATAATTAGGCACTTTCTGGCAAGATTGAGAAGAAAGTCAAAGTGTTATACTAAGAGTCTTGAAATGCTGAAGTACTCTGTTCTTCTTTTGATGAAGTACAGAAATAAAGAGGTAGCTATGTTTAGTTAACAATGTCATATTTTTTAACTAGAATTATTGCCAGAATATTGAGGATTTCTACAAAGCCTAGATTTCGTTATTTTATATCATAATAATGAAAACTAAAATTTTAACTATATTTTGTTGAGACAAAGACAGTTTAAACTAAGCATTGTGTTGACCCGATGCCGAAAATAGGTAGATAGATCGGTATTTGTAATATGATGCGACCGCTGGATGCAGCTCCCGAAAAAACGGTATTTGCATGAGAGGGAAATCATATGAAGTCCAAATCGCCATCCAAGGGTTTCGATTAAATTGAACGATTTTTTTCTTATTTTGGTACCAAATTGTCAAAAATAGCTTTTTTGTGTACAATTAACATATGAATTGACTCTATATTGTGATAAATACTTCCTTTATCTAAAATAAAACCCTGCATTTGCAAATTGTTGTCACCAACTATAAATAAGATCAGTCCAATGTAATTTGTAATGTGGAGCTCGAAGAAATGGTAACCAACCCGAACTCCACATTGGCCCATAGGCAAGGTTAGGTTTGTAGTTTACACTATATAAGCGTAGCTTTGCCTCTGGAGTAATTGGAAAAGTTGGAATTTCGTTGTTAGTCATGTTACTAGCTGTTGGAACGGTTTCAGCATCTGGTGGTTCATCGTATTCTAATGCAGATACGATAACTGTTCCAGAGGGAAGACTCGGTTTTTGGAGTGGCACTTTTTCTGCAGATGACTGGTATCAATTCAGTGTAACCACTGGTGATAATGTTTACATTGATGCACAGGCCACATTTGTACAGAACGGTGGGCATATGAAACTACATGATGACTATGAGGGTGACATTGAAGCACATGTTAGCAGTTCAAACAATGATCACACCGCAAACGTGGGAGCATCTCCGCAGCCTCGCATTGAAATCTATCCCGGAACTCAGTTTTCCTATAAGTTTGTTGCAGGCATAAATACCTAATCCGACACAATTAAAAGTTTTAGGAATGATTGGGTCATTCCCAATCGTTTTCAATTTTTCTACCACGTCCCACAATAAATCGATCAAAGAAACGCAAAACATAGAGGGCCAAATGCTTAAAAATCAAATAACATTAATACTAGTTCTAATTACATTGGTTTGCATATCCTTTCAACCGGTTTCTGCAACCACTAGTCTAAACGAAACGAATGCAACCATTGTGTCAGATTTAAACCAGACTGCAGGCAAAGACCTCATAAGTCTTGTGGATACCACTCGTCTTGATATCGGAAACCACCAGTTTTTTGACGTAGTCTGGAGTCCCGATGGTAACCATATGTTGATTGATACATTTGTCAGTGCATATCCTAAAGGTGAATATCAGCCAGGCGGAATAGATGCACTCTATGCAGCAAATGAAGACGGCTCCCAATTAACACGTATTGCATGGACAGAAAGAACTTCCAGAGAGGAAGGAAGAGCAATTACAGCACCAATGTGGAGTCACTCCGGTGACTATTTTTCGTACTTATATTTGGAAAAAGGAAATTGGTACCAAATTAAGTCTGCGCATCTTTTTGTCATGTCGAATAATCTGAATTTCATTCAAAAAATAGAGCTGGATCCAAATGTGGAATCAGAAAGCGATCCGTCTAATTTCAAATGGTCTCCAAATGAGAATAAAATAGCTGCATTCATACCTGGGAAAATTACCATTTATGATCTGGATGAAAATAATAACGTTAGTTTTAGCATACCGGGAGATAACGTTGATATAACTAATCTGGAATGGTCCCCTGATGGCAAGAAGCTTGTAATTTTGAAAAATAACCATGATGTTATTACTCTGGATATTGAAAAAAGACAAACAATCCCAATTTTCTCTGCAGAGAACGTAGGAGGAGTGCAGTGGAGTCCTGATAGTAAAAAAATATTATTCTATGAGTTGAAAACATCAAAGCAAGGTAATGATCTTAGTTACGACATGTACGTTAAAGACGAAGCTGTGGAGAAACCTCTCAAAATCAGAACTTTCAACTCTGGTTTTTTGAGCATGAAACAATGGTATCCGGACAATGAAAAGTTCTTGATTAGAGTAAGTTCTGGTGGTTCATACACCTTATACTCACTCTCAATGACTGGGGATCTGAAAAAGCTGATCGAAGGAAATGGGAATCTTGATGGAATGGTGACTCCGAATGGTCATATTGTAACAACCAGTCCCAATCCCGGCTCCAGAATTCCTCCATATACAAGAACGTATGATCTATCCCTGCTCAACGGAACAGATCGATTGACAATAGAAAATGTGGCATATCACGCGTGGAAAGATGCAGATATGTTATTCGTCAAAGATAACAGAGTCTCAGTGCTGAACACCAGCACAAAGGATACCTGCGATATAGCACTGCCATCCACAAATTCCGGCAGGATCAGCTTGGATCCATCAGGACGCTTCATTGCTGTAGATAATATTATTTTCGGACTGCATGAGCAAGGGAGCTACATACGCACAACTGGTGGAAATGATATGAACATTACAACGCCCAAAGTGGGCATTCTCAAAAATGATATGACTGAGCATTCGGAAACAAAAACTAAAACAGAACCTGCAAAATTACCCGGGTTTACTGCAATTCCTGCATGTATGGGAATATTGATTGCATTGGCCCGTATGCACATGAAAAAATAACGGAAGGATCAATAATGGAAACAAATCGAAATGTGTTTGTGATAGCACAAAAAGAATTTGCAGACAATGTGGGGAGTTCGAAGTTCATAATGTTGATGCTGGCGTTCACTGTTGTTGTTTTCTCAAAAAGCTACCTGCTTGGAATACAGGCAGAATACGACATATTCAGCCGATTTGTTGATGTTGCTCAAATTATTGCCCTTTTCCTGCCATTTATAGGAATTACACTTGGTTTTGATGCGATGAGCAAAGAACGGGAAAGTGGGTCTTTGAATGTGCTTCTGACACACCCACTTTACAGGGATACCATAATTGCCGGGAAAACACTGGGAGCAATGATAACACTGGCATTGGTTGTCTTTGTATCAATTATCGCCGTAGTAGGAACAATGCTCGTGACATCAGGGGCTGAGTTAAGTTCACTTATGTTAAATCGGTTTTTGATCTTTGCAATTCTTACATATTTGTATTTATCCATATTTATGGCAATTGGTATTCTTAGTTCGATTGTCACAAAAAATGCAAGAAATTCACTAATATACAACATCGCGGTCTGGCTTGTATTGTGTATCGCATTTGGTATGATTTTCACTACTACTGCTTCTATTATAACCGGGCATAAACCCCTAGATCTCGATGACAACGATCATTTTTTAGAAGTCAATGCAGATATTCAAAAATTGTCACCTGGTCATCACTACGCTATGACGGTAAGTGGTCTCCCTGATTTAAGCTGGCTAGGTATTTCAAGTGAGAGACCAAACGTGCGAGGGATATTTGATACAGAATATACGCTGGAGCAGTGGTGGGGTGAACTCTGGATAAATGTTCTGGTTTTGTTTATCACTCCTGTTTTTTTATTAATAATGGCATTTTTAACATTTTTGCGTCAGGATATAACTAAAAATATGGGGTAACTCGAATGAAAGGTAGAAATGTATTTGTGATTGCACAAAAAGAAGTTGCTGATCATCTTCAGGATACCGGTTTTTTGGTGCTGCTTGCAATATATACCATAATAATATTCTCCTCTACATACATGTCCGGTTCTTTTGTACATCAGGAAAGTTCAATGCTTCTGGGTAGTATTAATGTCAAAATGATAGCCATGTTCGCTCCATTGATCGGTATAGTGCTGGGATTTGATGCAGTTGTCAGAGAGCAGAAATCCGGATCACTTAATGTGTTGTTGACTCATCCCCTATTCAGGGACAATATTATTGCAGGAAAATTACTCGGATCAATGCTGGTACTGGCTGCTATAATCATATTTTCAGTTTTTGTATCCATAGGAACACTGCTGATTTTTTATGGAGTCGAAATCGGATATACAGAGATTATAAGAATATTCGTATTCACCATTCTCACATTTTTTTATGTGTCCATATTTTTGGGAGCTGCAGTTCTCATTTCAACAATGGTAAAAGATGGCACTGATTCGCTGACCTATAATGTTGTTGTATGGCTTTTTATTGGCATACTATTTGGTGCAATTCTCAAAACTGCTATTGCTATATTGACAGGGGACATATCGAACGAAAGTGTATTGATAACACAACTTTTGAATATGGCTCCAATACATCATTTTGCAGAGGCTGTAGTGGGCAGGATCGATTTGGGTTTTGGTGGATTTAATTCAGCCGGATCAGTCATCGGAGGCATTTTTGATACTGAATATACCCTTACCCAGTGCCTAATCGAATTCAAAATGAATATTGTAGTACTGGTAGTGACTCCAGCTATATTGTTCATTATAGCTTTCATTGCATTTCTGAGGAAAGACATTACTTTGTGAAGTGATAAATAATGTTCATAAAACAAAATTTTAAGAAACTTGGTATTGCTCTAATACTCATCATTTTATTAACTCTTCCTCCTGCAAGTGCAGATTGGTCTTCAGTCACAGTAATTACCAGTATAACCGGAAAGGTTGTTCTTCCCGGAGACACGGTGGAATTTCCAATTACCATCGAAAAAGGGCATAATAATAGCGATGAAGCCTGGTGCTCTCTCTCTATTAAAGATAAAAGCGATGGCTGGAGTGCAGGTTTTTACAATGATGGCGATCAGGTAACCGGTTTAACTTTTCCGGAAGACAAAAACAGTTCAAAAAAAATAACACTCCGGGTCAAACCCCCGATAAACACTCCAAATGGTGCATATGCCATATGGGCTGATTTCAAACCGGATGATGGTGATACTATTTCACAGGAGTTTGTGGTCAACGTAGACAGCGAGGCAGTTTTAGACCTTGATATTTACTCGGATATGCCGGGTCTGGAGACAAGACCAAACGATCCGGTGGAATTCTATGTTACTCTGGAGAATGACTACGATCATCGTGTGACTGCCAGCATCAATGTTGCTGAGAAACCCGATAGTTGGGATGTTGAATTTTTAGAAGAAGGCAATGGAAAATACAGGATCACAAAAACAAGTATAGCAGCCAATGATAAACAGAATTTCATTGTAAAGGTTCGTCCTTCTACAAATGTAAGTGATGGTACTTACCCTGTTATTGTGGACGTTGCTTTGGAAAATAGCCAGATTGGTGTCTCCCAGCAACTTGATCTTACTATCAACAGGGGAATCGAGGAAGAAAAGATGCTGACAATATTCCCGGAATCGAAAAGTATCAACTTAAACCCCGGCTCCTCTAGGGAAATTGTGGTTAATTTGCGAAATTCAGGTGATAGAACCCTCAATAATGTCGAGCTAAAAATACAGGGTGTTTCTGGAATCACTACTTTTGTAAGAAGTTTTGGTGCCATAGATGAACTGGAGCCGGGTGAATCCCGGGAAATCCCGGTGGAAATCAAAGTGCGGGCGGACGCTAGTCCTGACACGAAAGAAATCCTGATGCGGGCTGTAAGCGATGAGGCAGAAAGTGAAGACGAACGTGTGGAAGTCTCTGTGGTTAAATCAAGTAGTGGTGGCTTCATCGGTATTGGAATGATAATCGGAGCTCTCCTTTTGCTGGTTTTCATTGTTTCTAAATTCGGAAGGAGGTAAATACATATGGAAAATTCACAGGATATATCCGGTGGCAGTAAAACCGGTAATGAAAATATTTTAGAAATCCGCAATCTCACCAAACAATTTGGCAAGCAGGGAGAGATTGTAGCGGTTGATTCACTTTCACTTGATGTCAAAAAGGGGGAGGTTTTTGGCTTCGTGGGACCTAATGGTGCAGGTAAAACAACGACCATGAAAATGCTTATTGGATTATTGGAACCAACCGGTGGTATCGGGAAGGTTGCAGGTTTTGACATTGTGAGAGAGATTATCAATATTCGGAAGGTTACAGGCGTACTCCCGGAACCGGCTGGATTTTATGATAACCTCACTGCCAGACAGAATCTGAGATTTTATGCAAAGTTGTATAATATTGAAGCAGGTATCCGGGAAAAGCGAATAGTTGAACTGCTGGATATGGTAGGACTTAATGGTGCCATAGACCAGAAAATAGGTGGCTTCTCAACAGGTATGCGTAAACGCTTCGGACTTGCTCAGGCACTGATCAATGAGCCGGAGATTCTGTTCCTGGATGAGCCTACCAGTGGTATTGATCCAAAAGGGGCACAAATGATGCGTGGTCTGATAAAACAGCTCAGTCGGGAAAATGATGTGACTGTTTTCTTAAGTTCTCATTCAATGTCTGAGGTGGAAGAGATCTGCAACAGGATAGCGGTGATTGAGAAAGGTAAACTGCTGGCTGTGGGAACCGTAGAAGAGTTGCAGGATATGGTCAGAGAAAAAGAAGGAGTGCAATATATTCTGGAAATATCGGATATATCTCTTCAGGATGCTGTTGAAAAATTGAGTGAGATCGATGGTGTCTTTGAAACGCGTATCAGAGATGGTGTGCTACATGTGCATGCGGATACAGGGATGCGCTTTGAAATTGCAAAGAGCATCAAGTTGTTAGGCGGGACAGTTTCCAGATTCGAAGAAGACCGGATGGATCTGCAGAAAGTATTTCTGAAACTGATAGAGAGTTGAAAAATAACGATTCAGCTAAAATTTGATAATAGTTTCATAAATCCAAAAAAGATAGTAGAGTATTTCTACAAAGCCATAATTTCACACGGATTATTAAGAATCCATGCATCAAATCTACATTTAATTCGAAAATAAAGATAACTTTTTATCTAAACGAGTTTATTTTATCGTAATGAAACTGAATGATACTGATCAAACCAGAATAAAAAAAATTGCTCAAACATTATCCGAAGTTTCAAACCTGAATGAAACTGACATGTTTATCCTGCTGACTTTGATGAAGAATAGCAAGATAACCAATTCAGAGCTGGCCAAGATACTGGATTTCAAAGACGGTAACTCTGCTGCATACCATACACGCAACATGCAAAAGGAAGGATTGATCGACAGGTATACCATAGTACCTAACTGGAAACGTGCAGGATTGGCAACAGAATTCATCATACTTGCAGAAGCTGAAGATGAGGAGCAATTGCTTGAGATCGAGAAAGAACATGTGATAATGGCTGATGAATATTCATCGACCACCGGGGAGATCGTTGTAACTCCAACTATTTCCGGATGCGTCATCCTTCAGAATGTCTATCATTGTTTCGGCGATAAAACCATGGCGGTAATAAGCGGAAGGGCAACATCAGATCAGGACGCTGCAGTCTATTGTAAAAATTATCTTGTCAACAGGTACCCCGATATCAAGATAAGTATGCTCCTGAACAAATATAAGACTGTAGATGAGTTCTTCATTGATATGAATGCAGTAACAAAACTAAAAGAACTTTTCCAGATACCGGAAAAGGAAGAAACTTCCGATACTCTGGAAAAATTACAAGGTCTGTCATCAGAATATTGATAACATTTTTACTAGTAGCACCATGAAATTTGGTATGGTCAATGCCATGATCATCCTGTCTTTGAGCTTGTTTCCTTTTGCTACCGGATCATCCAGTAGTATTTGGATACAGCCTGCAATCAGTAAAACATAAATCAGTGCAGCCAGAAAAAGGTAATGATATTTTGTGGCCGCATATAACAGGGCTATCAATGGAAGTACTGCCAGCAGGCTACAGACGATCGCTGCACGCCGGATTCCAAGTTTCAGGGGCAGTGAATTGATATCACCGGCTACATCCTTGAAATCCTTCATGAACGTGAGGGAAAATATCAGCACGAATACGTAAGCTGCAACCATTAAGCCATCTGATGTCAATGGTGAATAAACATTCCAAAGACCAATTGATTCCAGAGCAAAGCAAACCGCCATATCCAGCATTGCAATACCGGGGATGTCTTTGAATCGGAACATCGGATGCGAGTACATTACCCCACCAATAATGATCCCTGCTAAGAGGCATAAGAACAGGATAAAGCTCAACTTAAGGGATATCAAAAGTGCTGCAAAAAACAGCAGTGCCATATAACCCCATGCTTTTTTCATGGACATCTGCCCGGAAGCAATAGCTCCATTGGGTTTACATATTTTGTCAATTTCAAAGTCAAAGATGTCATTTAGTATATCACATCCGCTGTGAATCATCGTTCCTGCCAGAATTACAAGAATGGCCCTGTAATCCCACATGCCCAGTATGGCACAATTTATTGCCACTACTGAAATATCTACAATACTTCCCTTCAATTTTAGAACTGATATGTATGGATTCTTATAATTTATTCTAACACCTCAAAAATATGTCAGAACTGAAAGTGATTTAAGATTTTTCCATACTTAATGATTAAAAATAAGTAGATATTCATTTTTACTACATTATAATTAAAAAATCTAAAACTTTAACTATATTTTATTGAGATAAATACATTTTAAACTAAGTAATGAGTTGATCCGAAAAGAAAAAGGAAGATTTGCAAGGTTTTTCACTTAATTGCCGGTGTGTAAGAAAATCGTATTTTTTCTTCCATATCCCTGCACATTTATCACTCTGGACAAATAGCCTATTCACATAATTGATTTCATTCATTTGTCCAAGGTTGACCCGATGCCGAAAATATTTGGATAGATCGGCATTTGTAATATGATGTGACCGCTGGCTACAGCTCCCGGAAAAACGCTATTTGTATGAGAGGGAAATCGTTTGAAGCTCAAATAACTATTCAGGGTTTTTCATCAAATCTAGAGTGATTTTTATATTTTGGCATTATAAGACCAAAATAGCTATTTAGTATACAAGTAACATAAGAATTGACTCGATATTATGATAAATACTTCTTTTGTCTAAAAAAAAGTCTATATTCGCAAATCACAATCACCAATTATAAATAGAACCAGTATAATTTAATTTATAATGTGGAGTTCAGATAATTGGTAACCAACCAGAACTCCACATTAGCCCAAAGGCAAGGCTAGTTTACCGTTTACATTATATAAGCATAGCTTTGCCTCTGGAGTAAATAAATCGATGAGGCTATAGAAATGGAAAATAGAACAAGATTTGGGGTAAGTGCATTGCTTATTTCTGTGCTAGTCTTAAGCATTGCATTTGCATCTGGAGCAACGTTTGCAAAAAGTGATGATTCGGCTATCTTAGAAGCAGTAACTGTCGACAAAAGGTCAGTAGGGTTTGCTGACACGTTGGCCTATTTTGACACCGTTACCGTAAACCCGGCAGTCTTTAAAAAAGACGCTGAAGATGGTTATGTGAATATAAAGATAATAGGACAAGACCTTGACATTGAACTGAACAAAAGACCTTCAGTAAGTGAAGGGGCCAAGATCATAGTAGAAGATGAAAAGGGAATCCAGATCATGGACGCACCCGAAATCTGTACGTATGAAGGGAAAGTTGTAGGTAAAGAAGATAGCAGTGTCAAGTTCACAGTGGATGATGTTATAATCATTGGAAAGATTGTGATTGATGAAAAGACATACTTCATTGAAGAAACAAACAATGTGTACAATGGTAAATACATCCACGTGGTCTACGATAAAGATGCAATAAAACAGAGTAGTCTTGCTGATTCCGCTGAGCCTGCTGGTTGTGGAACATGCGATCTTGAAACTGTGGTTAATTCACCACTAACTGCTGAAAGCATGCAGATTGCAACTATGAGTACCCTGAGTCTGGCAACTATTGATCTACAAACTGGATACGACACTGAATTCCAGACTACTTATCCAAGTCCTGAAACAAGAATTGATCGTCTTATAGACGATGTTAATGATATCTATGATCCCGCAGATGCTCAATTTAACATAAACGGATTCAAGTATCTAAGTAATACCCCTAGTGGCAACATTTCCGATATCCTGGACTATTCTAAAGATAACTTGGATAGTGAAAGAGAGAGAACAGATAGTGATCTTGTAATCATGTTTACAGGAAAAGAATGTACTGGAAACTGGATAGGCCTTTCACAAACATACAATGGAAGTTCTGACGCAGCGTACAGTGCTGTACAGATGGTTGCAGCAGGTACAAACTCAAGGTATCAGGCAAATCCTGATGATAGGGCTATTCTTACGGCACATGAACTTGGACACAATTTTGGAGCAAGACACGATGAAGCATTCAAGTGGAATACCACAGATAACAAAACATATTATACTGTTATGTGGACACCATACATGAGTACAATGATGTTTTATCCTGACTATATGCAGCTTGAGTTCTCCTATAATGGAACAGGAGGTCATGGTAATGACACCTGTAACAACATAGGTAACCACATAATGGTTACAAAAGACACTCTCCAGGGATTCAGGACTGGATGATTTTAAGCAATATGGCGATCATATGGTCGTCATTTTTTATTTAATGTTAAAGGGGATTTCGTATGAAACTACAATCTCAAATCATAAGCTTCATGATAGTATTTTTTGTCATTTCACTACTGGCTACAAATCCAGCAATTGCAGCCATTATCACAGTTAACGACAATATGGATGCGGATTACAAATCCATACAGGATGCCATAAATAACGCAACAGCAGGCGACATAATTCTTGTTTCACCAGGTGAATACGTGGAAAACGTGAATGTGAATAAAGAATTAACAATCATGTCGAAATTTGGAAATCCTGAAAATACGGTTGTTCGTGCTGCCAGTACAAAGGACGATGTTTTTGACATCAATGCAAATAACGTAACCATAAGTGGATTCAAGATAACAAGTGCAAAAACCGATGAATATGGGCAGGATAAAGCCGGGATATATTTTGAAGGTGGATACGGGCTTACCATAACGAACAACACGATCACACTAAACAATCTGGGAATTTTCCTGATGGATTCCCGGAATAATACGATCATTAATAACAGTGTAAATAATAACAGATTAATGGGTATCTGGTTATGGAACTCCAAAAATAATATCTTTGAAGATAACAACGTAAAGTCGAATAAGAATTATGGCATCCTTCTATGGGAAACGTGTCCCAACAATGAATTAAGCAACAATACCGTTACAAATAATGGAGAGGGGATTTCAGTAGACAGCGGTGATAACTGTACGATTAACAACAATGTTGTACTAAGTAACGGCGAAGGAATTTACGTAGCCCGATCCGATAACACCACAATTATTAACAATACTGCAAATTCAAATGGACGCAATGGAATTTACTTTGTAATCAGCAATGATAATCTGATAATAAATAACACCGCGAACTCAAACGGGAATTCCGGTATTTACCTGTACCGTTGTCTGAACAACAAACTGATTAACAACAATGCCTCGGAAAACAGGGGACCCTCTGACATTTACATTGGGAAGTATAGCAGGAATAATGTTCTGATCGGCAATATTGCAATTTCCAATAACAACACAGACTTATTTATTGTTGAACCGGAAAGCAACACAATTGTTACTGAAGAACCCAGCCCATCTGAGGACATCCAGATTAATGACAGCAAAAATGAAACTGTACCTTCCCCTGGTCAGGAGGTGCCATTCCCGGGTTTAGCAATGGTAATTGCTGTGTTTTTGATTGCGTATTTGTGCAGGAGAATAAAATGAAATCAAAGTTCAAAATTGAGGAAATAATTGGAGTCCTTGTTGGTGGAGTAATTTATTACATATGGGCATTTGCAATCCTGATAGTAGGTTTAGGAAATATAAAATATGAAGTAACTGGGCAACAATTGGTCTTCTACCCCTATTTCTAATTGCGGGACATTATTTCATCGCTGGGAATGTAATTGACAAAAAGAAGAAAATCGAGGATAAAGTAAGTATAAAGAGTATCTCTGTTGGCTTTTTAATATGATTAACTGGAACTATAGCGATCTTTTTAACGAATACAGAAATTAGCTACTACGCAGTTCTGGCCGGAGGTTATGTAACAGCATTAATAATTTATTTATATTTGAAAAGGAAGGTGGTTGAATCCGACAAATTAAAAGGTTTTACTGCTACATATGCAATTATATCCATAGTAGTGCTGTGGTCTATATACAATCTTTTTACAGGCAAGTGAATATACTTTATCAGATTTTGGATATTATCTCTATTTTCACCGCTCATTTTTATTTCAAAAGCAAGCTGTCCTGTTTCTGTTGAATGATATGGTCACTTTTGTACAGAACTATTGATTATCTCATCAATTTATCCTTAAGAAGATGAAACTCAGCACTATTGCGGGGGAATAACGTGATATCTTTGTTTTCAGCATGGATTTTGATAGATTCAGGATAACGTGACCTTCGGTACCATCTATAAAAAATAAATGTGAATAAAAAATATGTAATAGCAATAATGGCTATATTTGGACCATCGGCAAATCCCATTGAACTAAGCCTAGCATAATCTTTTGTTATTTTAATAAATAAAAACACAAATACAACAACAACTAAAATATAGTACAACTTTTTCAGTTTATACATAGTATTGTCAACAATTGTTGCAGATTCCACATCTCCCAATGGAATTTTTAAGGATTTGAAAAGAGGGACTTTTATCAACAGCATTTCAAGATCAATGGTTATTTTGTTGTACTCAAACAGGAAAAATGCTGCTATCAGTGCCGTAGCAATTAGAACTTCGAGAAGATAGGTTGTAGGCGTCCTATTTAAGTGGTCAGGAAGTGAGAAGATCAGGAACAATAGAGAAAGACCAATGAGAATTGCTAAGATACGCCAATCGATCATCTGCAGAGGCACACTCATATTCCTTACTGGAGCACTATTTGATCGAATTGGATGGGCGTTGGTACACCGACCATGTGATGAACATTGTTTCTATGCAATTTGCCAGTTTTGCATCGGACACCAGCCCATCATTCTATTAATATATTCAATAACTGTTGTCATTCCGTGTCCCCCTCATTCGATACTACAACAATTGGCGTAACATACCCCGACTTAACCAGTGTCTTCTGGTTTTTCCTTTCCCATTGTACAATCTGCATGTAATGTGACCACAGCAGGGACATGCCGCATCCACCAAGAAATGAAACGACACTTCTTAATCCGTAAATTGACTTAAAATGGGCGATTGCAGCCACATATATGAAAATAATGATACCAAAAACAACTATCCGTTTTATAAAGAGTTTTGTGGCAGCTTTACGGGGTGTGCGAATTGCTATCCTGTCCAGTGAATGCCAGGTTGTTTTCCATGTAATCGTGCTTATCAATATCCCTAAAAAAGTTCCTGCCAAAAAAATACTCATGTTCCTTCCTCCCCACGAAATAAACATATTTATGGGACTGATGGTGCCAAGAATTGATATTATTAAAATCAAGTTGCGATATTTATTCCACCATGTCATGGTCGTATGATTTGGTTCCCCACCTTTATCAGATGCATTTACTACAAGGTCATCGACTTGCACTGCTTTTCTGGCTTCCATAGCACCCACATTCGGACACCAACCCATGACTTTACGTATAGTCTCTACCACATTTATTGTCATACTAACTTCCCCAATATTTCAAACAGTACCCCTGTCAATTTTGTTGGATCGTCCGTCTGTTCGAGTTTGATCTTCATTTCATCTGCAAAATCGTTTGCATTAGATATTGCATACTCAGATTGAACAATTATTTTCACGATGGGCTTTTTCGCGTTTAAGCCTCCTGAGTTTCAACATAGTGAATATCCATATTATTGCAAGACCGAGTGTGCCTACAGTGATCCGATTCGCCTGCATTAAGTATAATTCACTTCCTAAAAGGGAACTTAAATTATATATTATTAGAATAGAAAGTGCAACTAATGAAAAAATAACTGTTCTTCTTTGTTGTTCTGAATTCATTTGTTCTTGGCTCCCCCTTATTCCTGAAGGTTTTAGTGAAGTGTTTGCAAAATCAATCTGCTGAGATGAGTTTAATCTCCCCGCAGTTTCATTGGGACACCAGCCCATGACTTTCCGTATAGTTTCTGTCACATTTATTGTCATAACAACCCCCTCAACTTTTCAAACAGTTCCTCTGCCAGTTTTGTAGGATCATCTGTCTGCTTCAGTTTGATCTGCATCTCATCTGCAAAATCCCAGAGCAACTCCATACACTCTTTATACCTGTTGCACTCACCACAATCACCTTCATGTTCATACCATACCTGCATACCGTATTTTTCAGATATAAAAATCAAAACATTAACATTCAGGGGTACTGAGTGCCCGAACAATATACCACGCTCAATATTCAAATTCTCCACTTCGATCTGGTTTGCCTGCGCCATTTCAAGAAGTGTTTTTTCGATGCGATTGTCCATTTTTATGAGTGCTCTGGATACCGCCTGCCGGGAGATGTTGAACGAGTGTGCGATGTTGATGTTGGGAAGACCACTCCTTCGTAGTATCCAGAACTCGAACTGCTTTTCTCCTGTTGGAAGGAACATATGTCAACATGTGCAGGTTTACTATATATATCTTTTTACATAATATTACTTTAGTATTAAAATTAAATCTTAATAATACCTAATTTATTTGTTTAAATTAAACAATTTAATGCTAATATATTAAATATATAGTTAAACTAAAAAATACAGTTTGATGATATGGCCATAAAATTAATATAACTTTGAATTCTTTTAACTGTTCGTCATATTAAATATATTTGATTGAGATAACAACATTAAACTGAAGTGATGCAATTAATAAAATAAGATCAGAATGGACATTCACCGGACTTATGATATTCTTTACTACACTTGTTTTTACATTCTATGTGGGACAGCTATTGTGGGGAATTATCGCGATAGCCATTCTTTTCTGGATATTCATGTTATGTGACTGTCTACAAAGGAACACAGAGGATTTTCCCCGCACAGGAGAGCATGAAAAATTGATCTGGTCGGTTGTGCTAATAGTCCTGAATTTCATAGGTGCAATAATGTATTATTTTCTGGTCAGGATGCAGGATAACAGGATGAAAATATTATGAGCAAAAAAACTGAAACAATATTTGGAATCGCCGGTGGCTCTATTGGAGTCATCATATCAGCCTTCATATTTTATGTAGCCATAATCAATATCTGGCCAGACGGGAGTACCATGATGTATGCCACTTCTGAGGTCTTCGGAATATCTGATCCTTTCGTGGTAATGATGGGATTTGGCACAGTAACACTAATATTGGGATTGATAGGAATTGCCGGAGGAATTGTTGCTAAAACAGACAAGAAGAAGGGTGGTAAATTAATGTTAGCATCCGGCATACTTGGAATTGCTTTATTCTTCTGGATGTGGATCCTCCCCGGACTATTACTTACGATTGGCGGGATCATGGCAATTCGAACCAGTGAATAAATTATGTGAGAAATAATTCGTGGAGTTTGACCAAATGCACAGAAGTCCCTTTACACACGTTTTACATGAAAGTTTCTGAAAAATAGTTTTATTCCTATTTGCGCTTCTATGCCTGACAATAATATCAGGCGTTCTGATGTACTTTATTGAAGGAAAAACTGGCGGGTTTGCCAGCATACCAAATAGTATCTACTGGACCATTACAACGCTTACAGCTATAGGATATGGAGATATAGTTCCGCAAACAGGTATTGGAAGAGCAGTTCATTCAATCATTACACTACTCGGATCAAGTATTATAATCGTACCGATTGTCATTGTAATTGGCGAAATTTACAACTCACTTTATAAAGCAATCTCAGGGAGAGCCGAGGAAAAATGAATCGAGACAAATACACTTCCGAACAAAATATATTCGAGTCGCAAGCTCTAACCCATTCACAAATATGTCAGAAGGCGACCACATTTATCGGCATATATTTTTTGCTTGTATTTGGTGGTATCGATGGAAAATATGAAAGTATCTTTTCCGCTGATCTCAATGGTAAAGCAGTGATCGTTATTTATCCCGGAATATGTACTATTTCTAAAAATGATCAACTCCGGATCTCTGGAAAATGGCACAGTGGAAAGAAGATCGGAGTGGATGATCGTTATATTAAGGCCAGTCGGATAGAGAACATGAGTTTAGGACTTGTTTTTGTTGCAGATAAGTCCATTATTTAACATGCATTCAAGAATACTCACAATGATCCCATGCATCAAATCGACATTTAATTCGAAAATAAAGATAACTTTTTATCTAAACGAGTTCATTTTATCGCAATGACACTCGATGAAACTGATCAAACAAGAATAAAAAGAATTGCTCAAACGTTATCTGAAGTTTCAAACCTGAATGAAACTGACATGTTTATTCTGCTGACGTTGATGAAAAATAGCAAGATAACCAATTCAGAGCTGGCAAAGATACTGGATTTTAAAGACGGTAACTCTGCTGCATATCATACACGCAACATGCAAAAGGAAGGGTTGATCGACAGGTATACCATAGTACCTAACTGGAAACGTGCAGGATTGGCAACAGAATTCATCATACTTGCAGAAGCTGAAGATGAGGAGCAATTGCTTGAGATCGAGAAAGAACATGTGATAATGGCTGATGAATATTCATCGACCACAGGGGAAATTGTTGTAACTCCAACTATTTCCGGATGCGTCATCCTTCAGAATGTCTATCATTGTTTCGGCGATAAAACCATGGCTGTAATAAGCGGAAGGGCAACATCAGATCAGGACGCTGCAGTCTATTGTAAAAATTATCTTGTCAACAGGTACCCCGATATCAAAATAAGTATGCTCCTGAACAAATATAAGACGGTAAATGAGTTCTTCATTGACAAAAAAGCAGTAACAAAGCTAAAAGAACTTTTCCAGATACCGGAAAAGGAAGAAACTTCCGGTACTCTGGAAAAATTACAGGGCCTGTCATCAGAAGATTGATAACATTTTTACCAGTAACACCATAAAGTTAGGCATGGTCAATGCCATGATCATCCTATCTTTGAGCTTGTTTCCTTTTGCTACCGGATCATCCAGTAGCATTTGGATACAGCCTGCAATCAGTACTACATAGATCAGTGCAGCCAGAAAAAGGTAATGATATTTTGTGGCCGCATACAATAAGGGTATCAATGGAAGTACTACCAGCAGACTACAAACAATTGCTGCACGGCGGATCCCAATCTTCAGGGGCAGCGAATTGATATCACCGGCCACATCCTTGAAATCCTTCATGAAGGTGAGGGAAAATATCAGTACAAATACATAGGCTGCAACCATTAAGCTATCTGGGGACAGCGGTGAATAAACACTCCAGAGACCAATTGATTCCAGAGCAAAGCAGACCGCCATATCCAGCATTGCAATACCAGGGATGTCTTTAAATCTGAACATCGGATGCGAATACATTATCCCACCAATAATGATACCTGCCAAGAGACATAAGAACAAGATAAAGCTTAACTTGAGTGATAATAAAAGCGCTGCAAAAAACAGCAGCGCCATATAAATCCATGCTTTTTTCATGGACATCTGACCGGAAGCAATAGCTCCATTTGGTTTACATATTTTGTCAATTTCAAAATCAAAGATGTCATTTAGTATGTCACATCCGCTGTGGATCATCGTTCCTGCCAGAATTACAAGAATGGCCCTATAATCCCACATGCCCAGTATGGCACAGTTTATTGCCACTACTGAAATATCTACAATACTTCCCTTTAATTTTAGAACTGATATGTATGGATTCTTATAATTTATTCTAACACCTCAAAATAATGTCAGAACTGAAAGAGATTTAAGATTTTTCCATACTAAATGATAAAAACGAACTATATATTCATATTTATTATATTATAATTAAAAAAACTAAAACTTTAACTATATATTTTAGAGACAAAATCAGTTTAAACTAAGAAATGAGTTGATCCGAAAAGAAAAAGGAAGATTTGCAAGGCTTTTCACTTAATTGTCGGTGTGTAAGAAAATCGTATTTTTTCGTCCATATCCCTGCACATTTATCACTCTGGACAAATAGCCTATTCACATAATTGATTTCATCTATTTGTCCAGGGTTGTCCCGATGCCGATAATATGTGGATAGATCGGCATTTGTAATATGATACAACCAATGGCTACAGCTCCCGGAAAAATGGTATTTGTATGAGAGGGAAATCTTATGGACTCCAAATTACGATCCACGATTTTATACATAATCAAGAGAGAATTTTAGATTTTATTACAATAAGATTGAATTTCGTTATTTTATATACAATTAACATGTAAAGTAACTCGAAATTATGATTAATATAAGTTTTATCTGAAATACGAGTCCATATTTACAAATAATTACCACTAAGTATTAATAGAACTTGTACAATGTAAATTATAATGTGGAGTTAAGATAATTGGTAAACAACCAGAACTCCACATTAGCCCAAAGGCAAGGCTAGTTTGTCATTTACATTATATAAGCATAGCTTTGTCTTTGTAATTAAATTGGAGAGATAAAAGATATGAAAACTAAAGGAATTAGAATGGCAGCGCTGTTTATGGCAATGTTGGTTGTGAGTATGTTTGCAGTCACACCTGCTATGGCATGTGCCTAGTGGGACAAGCTGTTTGCAAGCATCTGCGGATGGAAATACTTACGGAATGTTTTCAGACATCACAACATTGGATTCTAAGTCAGTTGATATACACGTACAAAATGCTTTGAAATCCAATGATATACAAAAATTAGTACAAACATTGAACAAAAAAGGGTACAAGTTAAATCAAGAATATGCTCAGGGATTGAGTACAACTGTAGAAGATACCTATTATGAGGGAGTAGGATTACCATTTCTAGGCACAAATAATTCTGATGCCTCCATTATTGCTATAATGAACAATGATAATGAAATTATCAAAATGCAAGCAACGATTGTCCATAGAGACAAAGACCAATTCCCAACATCTGTTGACTTATTAACTGTAAACGGAAATAGTATAGAAACTGAAAGTGCTACTGTAGATAGCATATTTGGTACTGGAGCTAAAGTTTCCATGGCTTCCATAGCTTCCGTAGATTCCACGAGTCCTCTTATTCAGATAGATCAGATAACAACTAGTTCAGCCGAATGCAGCGGATGTAAAACGTTATACGGTATTGTATGTGTATATGGATGTGCCATCTCCATGGCCGTATTATGCACAATAGCAGGACTTACAACCGGTGTCGGTGGAATTGCATGTGTAGTAGTTGCAACTGCTCTATGCGGTTTCATAGATGAGCATGGATGTGATTATGGAGCAGAGGCTGCATGCGTACTCCTAGGTTACTGCTAACATGTAGAAGATTAGAATGAAAAATCCCTTTTTATTTTTTTATTATTCGAACCTCACTAAGGTACCATACATGATAAAAAATCAGTGGATTTGTGCTCACATTGATTGGTTTATGAATTATATTTTAAACTCAAATTTTAAGGAAGGATTCGTGTATGATAACAACGAAAAATTTTAGATTAATACTCGTGCTGGCTTCCATAGCTATAGCCTTATTTGTCTCAGGATGCATGGAGGAAAACTTAAGTGCAGAAGAAATTACATCCCAGATACTGGATAAAAAGAACAGCATTCAAGATTATTCATATACAATGCACATGACCTCCTATATCGAACAAAAAACTGAAGAAATTGAATATAAAACTATGTTCAAAAGGCCAAATATGCTTATAAGTACTGCAACAAAGCCCGGTAAACAAAATCAAAACATCAGAATTTTAGATGGGGAATTTATGTGGACATACTTTCCAGATACCAACACGGTCACAAAAATCGCAATTTCCAATATACCCGAACATATGAAAAATGACTATGCCAACATTATAGATAAATTTCTGAATGATACAAGCGTAACATTACTTGGTGAGGAAAACATAGATGGAAGAACTACTTATCTGTTGGAAACAACTCCAGAAAAAATGGATGGATATTCCGAGTTACCATACAAAACAAAAATCTGGGTAGATCAAGAAACATGGATGCCTCTTAAGTATGAGATTTATAAGTCCAATGGAAATCTAACAATGAAATTAGAAATTCGAGAACTTAAAGTTAACACAGGAATCCCAGATTCTGAATTTAAATTTGAAGTTCCAACAAGCGCAAAAATGCTGGTTTTGGGGGAGGAGGAATAAATCTCCTGAATAATTAAGCTTGAAAAAGAATAAGTTCTTAAATTCAATAGATTAAAAACAAAAAAAAGGCAATAGGAAGGATAAACATGAATAAATCTCTAATGAAAGAACGATTTTTTCAGTTCATTGCAGCCCTTATTACAGGCACATTACTAGGATACTTGTCTCATGATTTAATGAATGGAATATTTAATGGATTTCTCATTGGAATTGGGTTCATTACAGGGATGGAGCTCATAAGAAGGGTAAAGAAAACCAATTGATTAGATGCATTTATGAATATATCCTGTTAAAATCAAATAATATGACAGTATTTGTATGATATTTAAATTCGCCTCAACTTTATTATTTTTGTATATATTCGCTGCAAAGAGTGTCGAGACGAACCAACAAACACTCAACCAAGCACTATAATTTAAAAGATAATATTAATAGGAGGTCGCCATTGGAAATTTTTATCAAGGAACTCCTATGAGCCCAACCATTACAATTGAACAATTCGGATTTTAAAGAGGTTTAATATGCTGAAATATTTCACTTATTTCTTTTTTATTTTACTCCTCCTGTCCATCCCCACTTCTGCTGCACAACCATTATACATCGAATATTTCCACCAAACTGGATGCCATGATTGCGAGATAACTGACCCCATTATTGATCAAATCGAAAAACAATATGAAAGTATAGAAATTGTAAGAATCGATGTAATAAACACTGAAGGATTCAACCGATGGAACCAATACGGTTTTATAGAGGTTCCAGCGGTGGTCATAAATAATGAAACTAAAATCCCAAAGGAAGAACTAACTGAAGAAAAACTTAGACTATCAATTGATAGGTATTTTAAGGATAATAAGCCTGAAAACCAGTACATAAACAGTGATTTGAATCTTCCGTTTGCTTATTCACTCGGTTTGTTTGCAGGATTCTCCCCTTGTTTAATGGCAATACTTGGATTTCTTTTAAGTTTTACAGCCGGTACCAGTGAATCTACCCGCAGCGGTATGGAACGAGCAATAGTCTTTGGTGTCGGATTGATGACTTCCTATCTAGCCATAGGAGTGGGGTTGCTTGTATTCAGGAAGACACTCCCTGACATGGAATTGTTTTCTGTAGTCACAGGAATTATAGTTATTGGAATCGGACTGTACCTGATGGGACTTTTCAGCCTGCCGATGTCCCTCGACAAATATTTCCAGAACAAGGCCAGAAAACATGCCGGTACAATTGGAGGATTATTTTTCCTGGGTGTTTTGTTCTCTCTGGTAAAAGTGCCGTGCACTGTACCTATGCTTCTGGTTTTGCTGAACAAAACAATTACAGAAGGGACAATTGGTGATTTAGCCCTATTGTTTGCTTTTAGTTTTGGAGTATTGACACCTTTCCTTGGAATTGGGTTGCTTGGAGGTTATACTTTATCCAAACATGTTCGTGAGCACAGGAGATACCTGAAATTAATAAGTGGAATATCCCTTGTTTTGTTGGGTTTATGGGTTATGATCTGAGGTGAAGAAAGGAATCACCATATAATATAAAACATTATAAAAAGCACTGAAATGTTATGACTATGATGGGATTATAGGGGGTTAATTTTGATAGAAATCATCTTGATATTGGGAATTGTGTTCTTTGCTTTCATGACTGTTTACAATGCGATTGCATACAGAAAAAATAAAACAAGTCTCTTACCAACAATATTCAGTTTTTTGCTGACCTTGATAACGCTACTTTTATTCCTAGAGCAATCTCTCCTGTGTATAACCATACTCATGTTAGCTGTATTCCTACTTTCAGTAGTAAAATACCCGATGATCTCAAAAATCCAGGAGAAAAGATTCTTAAAGGAATTGGAGAAAACCGATCTCAACGAACCTCTTAAAGTAATGGATTTTGTTGTTGGGATGAAAGGTTGGGGAAAAATCGCCGTTAAATATGGAGCAAGAAAGACAGCACTCATCTATTCAGTAAGCTTTTCGACCATTATAGGTCTCGGACTTCTATCCATGAATGTGCTAATTCCTGATTATGAAAAGAGTAAATATTTCGTGCTGCAAATGACCCTGATTTTTACAGTACTCTTTTATTTTCAGATGCACAAGACATTAAAAAAATATATTTATAGCATGATAAGGACTGACTAAAAACAGACTGCAAACTAGAGACATATGTAAAATTAAAAATAAGGGGAGGATAAAGTGAACAAAATAAAATCAGAATGGACAGTCGCTGGACTTATGTTACTATTTGCAATAATTGTATTCACATATCATATCGGCCAATTATTGTGGGGAATAATTGCAATAGCCATTCTTTTCTGGATATTCATGTTATGTGACTGTCTCCAAAGGAACACAGAGGATTTTCCCCGCACAGGAGAGCATGAGAAATTGATCTGGTCGGTTGCTTTGATCTTCCTAAATTTGATAGGTGCAGTAATGTATTACTTCCTGGTCAGGATGCAGGATAACAGGGACATCTTACAATGAAAGCAAAAGTCGAAACACTATTAGGTATCATTGGAGGTTCCTTAGGAGTCCTTGCGTCAGTTATCATTTTATCTGTAGCCCTGATTTCGATATGGCCAGGCGGAGGTTCCATGATATATGGCAGTCCTGTAATTATTGGAGATGCTGGAACTTCACTGATAATGATTGTTTGGGGGATGTTATCATTAGTAGTGGGTTTGGTGGGAATTGCCGGAGGAATTATTGCTAAAACAGACATGAGTAAAGGCGGTAAATTAATGCTGGTATCCGGTATAATTGGATTTTTTTTATATTTCTCCATATGGTGGATTATCCCCGGGGTATTGCTTATATCCGGCGGAATAATGGCAATGCGGAGCAGTGAATAAACGATGTAAGAAATAATTCGTGGAGTTTGATCAAATGCACAGCAGTCCCTTTACGCGAGTATTACATGAAAGTTTCCGAAAAATAGTTTTATTCATATTTGCTCTTCTGAGTTTAACAATAATATCAGGCGTTCTGATGTACTTTATTGAAGGAAAAACTGGCGGGTTTGCCAACATACCAAATAGTATTTACTGGGCCATAACAACGCTCACAACTATAGGATATGGGGATATAGTTCCGCAAACAGGCATTGGAAGAGCAGTTAATTCAATCATTACACTACTCGGATTAAGTATCATAATCGTACCGATTGTTATTGTAATTGCCGAAATTTACAACTCACTCTATAAAGCGATCTCAGGGGGAGCCGAGGAAAAATGAATCGAGAAAAAGAAATAAGAACAGCTATAGTTTCATTAGCTGCACTTTCTTTGCCGATATATGCAATTTAAGTTCTTTTTGAGGCTAGCTATTGACTATGAAAAGGAGTGAATCTATCAATACACTCCTTTTGAAACTGGATATATCACAGGATCAAACCCAAAAGCTAATAATCCTACATTGCCTATGCGGATTGGTGATTATATGAAAATACTTGGGATATCAGGAAGTCCAAAACAAGACGGTAACAATGAGACTATCATAAGAAACGTACTGGAAGTCGCAAAAAGCAAGGGTTTTGAGACTGACAGCATCATGATCTCACAAAAGAAGATAGCACCTTGTATTGCATGTGGAACATGTGCAAGAGGGGAAAAATGTCCTATCAATGATGATATGCAGGAACTATATGGCAAACTTGCAGAAGCTGATGCGATCGTATTTTCAACTCCGGTGTATTTCGGTGGCATGACAGCACAACTCAAAGCATTGTTCGACAGAAGCGTACTGCTCAGAAGGCAGGGATCCCAGCTTCGTGGCAAGTTCGGTGCAGTAATGGCAGTCGGAGGCTCCAGGAACGGAGGTCAGGAAAAGACCATACAGAACGTCCACGACTGCATGATGGTGCACGGAATGATACTGGTAGGAGACGGCGCACACTTTGGCGGAATTGCACAAAAACCTGTGGATGATGACGAGATTGGCATGAAGACCGTAATTGACACCATCGAGAACCTTTGTGCGACCCTCAAAAAAGAATAACGTATTAATTATTTATAAAATATCAGCATGCAGAGGATGAGCAATGTTGCACATCCTTTGCGCCCTATAGAATTAATATCGAATATATTATGTGAAGTTCGTGGACCATCATGTTCTCAAGATCGGACATCACTAAATTAATGCAACGATGGCCCCACTTTGAAGATGGGGTCACCAATGATATAGCGATACTTATAGGAATATTCACAGGACTGACCATTGTAGCATACAACATTTGTCTGAACTATACAGAAGATTTCTTCTGGAGCAATAGTGAGATCACGAACAGCTATTTTGTGATATTGATCCCTGCCATCGGTGGATTATTGGTCGGCATCATAGCTTTCCTTTCCGCAGATATACGTCGCTGCAATGTAGCAGAGGTCATTGAAGGGACTGCTTTGCATGGAGGGCGTATCAGGATAAAGGATGCTTTCCGGGAAGTGGTCTTATCAATAATATCCATTGCAACAGGAGGTTCCGTAGGTAAAGAAGCTCCCGGCATCCTTGCGGGTTCAGGTATCGGCTCGATATTCGCAAAAGCCCTGAAAGCACCCGACCATCGTTACAGGACATTGATAGGATGCGGTGCTGCCGGAGGTATCGCTGCTGCTTTTAATGCACCTCTAGCAGGAGTGGTCTTTGTTGTAGAAGTGATATTCGGAGAACTTGAAACAAGGACTTTCATACCTATTGTAATATCGGCCGTATTCGCTACACTTGTAGCGAATCTTATCTTCGAGGTCAAGCCGATACAGATATCATACTACGGCCTTGTGGACCCGATAGGGGAATTGATCCTTTACCTCATACTTGGAATTCTTTGCGGCATATCATCCGTATTATTGATACGTACCCTTTTCACAGTACATGACGGATTTAACAAACTTCCTGTCCACAGTGCATTCAAGCCTGCTATTGGCGGCCTTTTCGTAGGGTTAATGGGATATTGTTACCCCCAGATACGCGGTATAGGATATGATGTTATAGCAGATGTGCTTATGAACAGCTTTACCATCCAGCTGCTTCTGGTATTATTCGTCCTGAAAATACTCGCATTTTCATTTACGATCGGTTCCGGTGGTGCTGGCGGTTCCATTGTACCATCAATGTTCGCAGGAGCCATGCTCGGTGGAGCATACGGAACGATAGTACACAGCATATTCCCAACAAGCACCGCCGCTGCAGGAGCTTATGCACTGGTAGGAATGGGCGCTACACTTGCAGGAGTCGCAAGAGCCCCGCTTACAGCGGTACTTATCCTTTTTGAACTTACACGAGACTACAACATCATATTACCACTGATGTTCGCATGTGTGATCAGCAACTCTATTTCGAACAGCCTTCACGAAGAATCGATGTTCACAGAAGTGCTTAAACGAAGAGGGTTCACAATACGCAGAGGAAAAGAGGTCAACATAATGGAAGCAATGTTCGTCAGGGATAATATGCGAACTAATGTCCATACGATATCCGTGGAAGATACCGCAAAGGACCTGCTCGGCCTTATGCAGTCAAGCCGGCACGCAGGATTTCCGGTCCTTGATAGCGATCAGAAGTTATGTGGGATAGTAACTCTCGAGGATATGAGAGAAAAGGTCAATTATGGAGAGCTTGATACTAAGATAAGCCAAATTGCAACCCATGATGTTATAGCAGCATACCCTGACGAAACGCTGGATGTTGTCCTGAAAAGATTTGCGATGAGGGACGTTGGAAGACTACCTGTTGTCTCAAGAGATGATGACAAAAGACTTCTTGGCATCATTACAAGAAGTGATATCGTCAAATCCTACAACAAGGAAATAGTCACTCGTGTTCAGGAAAAAGATCAAAAAAGATAAAGAAGCGACATCATACCAGAACACGACCAAGGAAATATCCGGCAGTCGTATCATAAATTTCAACATCACAGGAAGTTCCCGGAGATACAGAGCCTTCAGGAAGAACGACCGGTTTGTATGATGCAGTACGTGCCATTACTCCTTTGACCTTTGCATCCATTGAAATGAAAACTTCCCCTTTCCAGCCGATCATCTTTTTCTTTGAATCCAATTTAATGGCATCACATAGTTTGTGAAGTTTATGTGAACGTTCGACAACGATGCGAGTATCCAGATTGCGATATTCAAGTGCTTTTGTAAGAGGGCGAGGAGTATAACGGGAAATGTTCACCTTGTCAGGTTTCATTGTCTTCACCCATTCCAGCGTCATGTTGAAATCTTCATCGGATTCACCCGGAAATCCTACAATGATATCAGTAAAAAGTGTCAGATTCGGAAAAGCATCCTTTAAACGGGAAATGATGGCGTTGGTCTCTTCTATGGAATGGTAACGGTTCATCTTCTTAAGGACAGAATCAGATGCTGACTGTATCGGAAGATGCACTATCTTGTATATCTTATCAGATTTGAAAGCATCAATAAGCTCATCAAGGATAGGAGTTACCGAGAACGGGTTCATCATGCCGACCCTTACCTTGAAATCTCCTGGGATCGCCACGATACGCCTTAAGAGTTCCGGAAGCAACACATCCCTGTCAGTGCCATACTGCCCGTTATCCTGCGAGGTCAGCCATATCTCACGACATCCCTCATCCACTGCCATACGGATATCCTCAACAATGGAATCGGCATCGAAAGAACGTAATTTGCCCCGGGCTATCGTAACGATACAATAAGCACAGCTATAATCACATCCCTGAGATATCTGGCAGATGTGTATGTTCGGATTAAAACGTGAATGAGCGGTCTTGAGAAAACCTTCCGGCTCAGAGGATAATAGTTCCACCCTTTCGCGTGAACCTCCATTGCGGGAGTTTTCAATATACTTAATAATCTGCCCGATCTTTGCAATGGAGTTCACACCAAGGATATGAGCATCGGGATTCCTCTCAAGTATCGTTTCGAGCTGTACCTGTGGCATGCAGCCGGTGACGACCACATCGATTCCTTTAGCCCCAAGATCCTCGATCTTGTGAAGGATCTTCTGCTCAGTGGTATACTTAACAGTACATGTGTTAATGACCACTACTTCGGCATTCTTTTCATCCACAAACTCATACCCGAGATCTTTGACCGATGCGATCATGATCTCGGATGAAGCCTGATTTGCCGAACATCCATAGGTTGTGATGTGTACTTTCATGTCAAGGAGGAATTACAAACGAAGAGGTGTCTGTTCTTTGTCGCCGATGTAGATGGAATCTGTCAGTTTCACAACACCAGAACTACCCATAGAAATACTGTGAACCCTCGCATCTCCGCCACCGA
Organism: Methanococcoides seepicolus; assembly: GCF_023684405.1. GTDB lineage: Archaea > Halobacteriota > Methanosarcinia > Methanosarcinales > Methanosarcinaceae > Methanococcoides > Methanococcoides seepicolus. The sequence goes on from NZ_JAGSOI010000007.1 coordinate 27,517, forward strand.
AAAGGTTCACCTGGTTCAGGAACTGACCATTTGTGACTCCAGATGCTGCAAAGATGAAATCTTTGCCTGGAACGAGTTTGTCAGTGTCAAGAACATCATTGATGTTATCTTCTGTGATACCCATTGTAGCAAGACGGGGCATCTTCTCTGCTTTCTCTGCTTCTATATCTTCTTCCGATCCGCCGTTGGCAACGGTAGGAAGGATGAGTCTTGCAAGGACCTTGCCGCCAAGGATCTTAATTGCAGCCGCAGTCAGCACAGCCTCGCCTGAACCGCCTGAACCCATTACGACATGGATACCCGAACCACGTACAGCTGTGGAAACACCTGGCATAAGGTCGCCGTCAGAAACAAGGCTTACACGTGCACCGGTGGCACGGATCTCCTCGATCTTATTTGTGTGTCGTTCCCTGTCGAGAATGACAACAACAATCTCCCCAATATCCCTGTCAAGTGCCTTTGCAACTATCTCAAGATTCTTTATGACAGGTGCATCAAGGTCAATTTTTTCATCAGGATGTTCCTTTTCATACCTGACAACATCAGGACCAACAACGATCTTGTCCATATAAACATCAGGCCCATGGAACAATCCGCCAGGCTCTGCCATTGCCATAACGGAGATAGAACCAGGGATACCGTCTGCGGTCAGATTGGTCCCTTCAAGAGGATCGACTGCTATATCTACTACGATATCGCCTTTGCCTGTACCGACTTCCTCACCGATGAATAGCATAGGAGCTTCATCACGCTCACCTTCACCGATCTTGATAACACCTTTGAAATCAAGAGTGTTCATCATCCTACGCATGGCTTCTACAGAAACCTGATCTGCGTAGTTCTTGTTGCCTTTCCCCATCTGATATGATGCAGCAATGGCTGCAGTTTCTGTTACGTGGATAAGGCTTGGAAGTAATGCACACTCGATAGGACCTGCGCATTTTATCATGTTCTCTACTGTCTTTGGGTGAGGCAAAATATCATCTCCGATAAAAGTATGTAGCTGACTAATGTTTCAAAACTATTAATGTTTTCCATTAACTTTCATCAAAAACGAACGTTGGTACAGATAGGGTCGAAACAAACTTATTTAAGAACATCAACAAGAGCAACCCTTTCCAGAACCAGTTCAGGTATCCGGTCTTCTCCCACCGCTTCAATTTCAGCATCCGTTATAGAGAATTGGGAAATAAGCTTCTCATTCTTGGATATTGAATGTTTGAGCACATCCGAAGGCTCAACGAGTGAAGAAACCTTTTTAGCGGCTTCGCCCACATTCTCAGGAGCTCCCATTATAATGAACACGACATCCAGCCTGCCTTCGGAAAGCCCAATGGAGAATGCCTCGCCGATCTGCCTTTTACCGGAAGCATAACGCATCATCTCCACCCCAAGGTCCTTTGCAATGTTAGTACCATTCTCCATTGCTTTCATTGCTTTTGAAATTGCATGGTCTATATGGGCTTTTCCAGCGATCTTGCCGGCATCCATTCCCTGTATTATCACATCATGTTCGGATGCTATTGAAGAAAGACCTTTCAAAAACCTTTGTAGTTCATCTATGACCAAAGAGCCTTCTATGAGCTGGATATCCATGATATGTGGATTAGATTTCCCTTCAATAAGTATGACGGTCACCATATAAAGAAAACAATATATGATCAAAGGGAAGCGTTCTTTCCGCTCCTTTTATTTAGTTTGTCATTAATTAAACGAAATATAACTAAATTTATCAGAACTAGAGCTATTATCATATCTACAATTTTCCATAGCAAAAGTCGCGGATACCAAGATCGAAGCTATCCATGATGTGTTCTCGAAATAAGATAAGAACTTGTTGGAACGGTGTTATTTATGCAACAGGATTATAATTCAAGCAATATTGAACAAAAATGGCAACAAAAATGGGATGAGAGCAAGGTCTTTGAAGCTGAAGCCGATGACCGCGACAAGTATTTCATAACTATCCCATACCCTTACCTGAACGGAAATCTCCATGCCGGGCATACAAGGACATTCACCATCGGTGATGTCGTTGCAAGGTACAAGAGGATGATGGGCAACAATGTCCTCTATCCAATGGGATTCCATGTGACCGGAACACCGATAGTCGGGCTTGCAGAGCTCATACAGAATCGGGATCCAGAGACGATGAAAGTGTATACCGAGTTCCACGGGATACCAATGGAAACGCTCAAGGGCATAGACACTCCTGAAAAAATAGTGGATTATTTCAGTGTGGAAGCTGAAAGGTCCATGCGCTCCATTGGATATTCCATCGACTGGAGACGTAAGTTCACGACCACCGATCCAAATTATAAGAAGTTCATCGAATGGCAGTTCAATCTGCTTTATGAAAAGGACCTCATCGTCAAGGGTTCACATCCTGTCAAATGGTGCCCTAATGACGATAATCCTGTGGAAGATCATGATATCCTCCACGGAGAAGAAGCTACGATCATAGATTACACTCTTGTCAAATTCAAGTATGATGGCATGATTATCCCATGTGCCACATTAAGACCTGAAACGGTCTTCGGTGTGACAAATCTGTGGATCAATCCAAATCTGGAGCATGTTAAGATAAAAGTGACCTTTGAAGGCAGGGAAGAGGTATGGGTCGTAAGCAAGGAAGCATATCGTAAACTTACTTTCACGGACAGAGAGGTAGAGTTCATCGAGGATATCGATGCCAGGTCATTGATAGGCATCAAGGTCACTAACCCCCTGAACGACGCACAGGTCATTACCTTGCCTGCATCCTTTGTTAAGGGAGAGAACGGAAGCGGTATCGTAATGAGCGTGCCTTCACATGCACCATACGATTATCTTGCTTTGAGAGACCTCTATGACAAGGACCTCAGCGAATATGGGATCATTGAAGACCTGCGGGAACTCAAGTTCATTTCATTGATCAAAGTGAAAGAATTCGGGGAATTCCCTGCGATAGAGGCTGTGGAACAGTTCGAGGTAAAGGACCAGGACGACCCCAAGGCAGAAGAGGCGACAAAGATCGTCTATCGCCGCGAATTCCATGGTGGTGTGCTTAAAGAGAATACGGGCAAGTATTCCGGAATGGCTGTTTCCAAGATCAAGGATGTTCTTACACGGGACCTCATTGAAATGGGGATCGGCGAAGTATTCTACGAGTTCAGTGAACCGGTCGTCTGCCGTTGCGGAACACCATGTGTCGTCAATATGGTCAAAGGACAATGGTTCCTCAACTATTCTAACCCTGAATGGAAGGAAAAGGTTTACCACTGTATCGAGAACATGGACATCATCCCTGAAGACCTCAGGGTCGAGTTCAACAACAAAGTGGACTGGCTCAAGGACAAGGCATGTGCGAGGAAGAAAGGGCTTGGAACACTTCTGCCCTTTGATAACCAGTGGCTTATTGAGTCCCTTGGGGATTCCACGATCTACATGTCATATTACATCGTTGCGAAGTTCATTGCAATGGGAATTGAGACAGAGCAGCTAGTGCCGGAACTGTTCGACCATGTGCTCCTTAAAAAATGTTCATTGGAGACTGCTGCTGAAAAGAGCGGTATCGATGCAGATATCATCGAACAGATAAGCAACGACTTCGAATACTGGTACCCTGTTGACCTGAGATCTTCAGGAAAGGACCTGATACCGAACCACCTGTTGTTCTTCCTGTTCCACCACGTAGCTATCTTCGATGAGGATAAATGGCCACGTGCAATAGCCATCAATGGTTTTGTGTCACTTGAAGGAAAGAAGATGAGTAAATCAAAGGGTCCCCTTCTTACACTGAATGATGCTATCGCAAATTATGGTGCGGACATTTCCAGGATGTATATCCTTTCCAGTGCGGAACAGATGCAGGATGCTGACTGGAAGAACTCCGGAATCGAAACTGCCAGAAAGCAGATAGAAAGGTTCTATAATTTCTCAAAGGATATTATCGGATCCGGCATCCCAACCTGTAATATGGAGAAACTGAAAGGCATCGATAGATGGATGCTCAGCAGATTGCAGCAGCGCATACTTGAAACAAATGAGGCCCTTGATACGATCAGGACACGAAATGCATTGCAGAATGCATACTTCCTGCTGTTCAATGATATAAGATGGTATCAGAAGCGTGGTGGAAGCGCTCTTCTTTGTGAGGTACTGGATGTCTGGATAAGACTCATGGCGCCATTCACCCCGCATATCTGTGAAGAGATATGGGAGGCAATAGGCCATTCAGACAATAATCTTATTTCATTGGCAGACTATCCGCAATATGATGAGACTCTCGTGGACACTCAGGCAGAATTTACAGAGGAGCTTATCAGCGGTACCCTTGCAGATGTGGATGAGATCATAAAAGTTACAAAGCTCACACCAAAGAAGGCCATATTGTACACTTCACCTGAATGGAAGATGGAGACATTCAAGAAGGCCCTTTCAATGCAAAAGGAAGGAAGCCTGAATCCTGGTATACTTATAAAGGATCTTATGAGCGAACCAGAGATGAGGAGCCATGGAAAGGAAGTTCCTAAGTTTGCGCAGAAGGTCGTTTCGGACATAACGGCCATGAACGAGGAAAAGTTCGATACCCTTTCGAACTTCGATCTTGATGAGAAGATCGCACTTGAGGAAAATCTGGAATTCTTCAAGAACGAGCTTGGATGCCCTGTTGAGATATATTCAGCAGATAATGCGGACTATGACCCCGAAAATAAGGCAAGGTTCGCATATCCACTCAGACCGGCCATCTATCTTGAATGATGTGGAGGGGGATAATCCCTTCACCATCCTTTTTTGATCTTAGCCTTAAATTAGAGTGATCTGTTTTGTCTTTGGTACAAGACCACTAAGGTCAGACATTTCTTTGACCAAAGCAATAAGAACAGTATTCGCGAGCCTTAGTATCTCGACTGATGTGGGATCCACTGCGATATTATATGCAGGGTCCGAATCGGGAATTTCGATACGATTAATGGACCTTCTCAATTCTTTCAGATCTTTACCCGCCAGGTCCCCGACCGTAATGAGAGAACGGCGATAGTTCCTGATGTGGGATTCATTAATACCCATTAATTTCAGTTCTTCTTTGAAAACAGGTCTTTCAAAGATGGAAGTGGCAATGTGAACAGCCACAGGAAAACGAATATCCGGTTCAAGGGATTGAAAATGTTTGGCCATTACAGAATATAGCTCACTTTCGGATGCATCCCCACCCTCCACACATACATATATCTTGGAGGGAGGGATTTCAACTTCCTTTAATTTATCCATATCACGCAATGCGCGAAGATAGCCTGTGATGATAAGCCGGTGTTCTTCAAAACCTTCTGCTTTGAGCTCCCTGCTTATACCACTTATGGATAATTGCTTTTTATCAAGTATCTTATAAATTTTCGTATATAGATCTTCAGCCATGCTTCCTAATCAGTATTGATAACAAACTTGGATAAATGTATCGGTCAATTAAAGATGATGATTTTTATCATAAAAAAGAAGAGCATAAGACACTAGAATCTGCGCAATAAAGCCATACACCCACAACACCTTTATTTAGTTAAAGTTGCATATGGGAGTAAGCGTAGTGAATAAAAAAGTGGATTTTACCCGGAAAAATCTGCGAACCCCCCAAAACTTACCTTAAAAGAGGTTTCTAATAATGCCGAAAAGGACTCGAATTATAAATGACCCCTCAGAACTGGTTCCCCTGCTCCAGACTTTTCAGTCAAAAGAACATAAACAGGTGTTCAATCTCCTTTTAGACGAGTGGTTGACAAAAGGAGACATAGAAGAGAAAATGGGATTTGATGCAACAGAAAGCATTAGCATACTGAAAAAATGTGGACTTCTTGAAAGTCAGTGGCATATGCCGGAACCCGGAAAAATGCCCGAAAAGGAATATCATTCATCTTATTCTAAAGTTCAATCGAACTTCCAGTGTTCTTTTGAAGATCTGAGCGATATAATAATACTTACTTTCAATAAATATGAAGAGATCAGTGACCTCATAACAGAACTTGAAGAACTGGTGGAGAAAGGAAATCATTCCATGAGCAGTTTGACACGTGCTATGAACAAAAATCCATTATATATTCGTTCTCTGGCCAGAAGATCATCGAAGCTTTCTGTCATGGGACAAAGGCTCAAGATGAATGAGGAAAATGAATGATAGATATTCTTCAAACTAAAAGTGGTATCACCAAATTTCAGATACTTACAGAAGTTGCTGCACATCAACCAAATGTTCGCCAGAAGGAGATCGCTGAAAAGATCGGCGTTACACCTCAGGCAGTTTCTGAATATATAAAAGAACTTACCGCTGAAGGATTTATCTTTTCTGATGGCCGTGTACGCTACAGGATCACTAAAAAAGGTGTTGAATGGGTCCTGGAAGGTGCTGCGGACATGAAGCGTTATGCTAATTTTGTCATGAGCGACATCATTAGTCATGTTTCCACATGGACAGCCATTGCAGATGAGGATCTTGAAAAAGGGGATAATGTATACCTTCAGATGCGAAAGGGTTTACTTTACGTCAGCAAAATGAATATAACGAGTGCAACCGGCATCACGATATCTTCTGTTGAAAAAGGGGATGATGTTGGAGTTACGAACCTTTTGGGAATGATCGAACTTGAAACGGCAAGCATCACCGTATGCAAGATACCACGAAGTGAACGTGGCGGATCAAGAAATGTAGATCTTGAAAGGCTGGAAAAACTTGCCAGTTCAAAATCATTTATTGCAGTCATTGGTGTTGAATCACTTGTAGCGTTGAAAAAGATAAACATGGAACCAGACGTGATGTATGGGGCCAAGGAATCAATTGTGGAAGCTGCATTCCACGGATTGTCATCTCTCGTACTTGCAATTGATGAGGAAGTACCACAGATTATGAGCAGGCTAGAGATAGAAAATCTGGAATATGAGCTGGTAGACCTCACTGTTCAGTGAGGAAAAGCTGACATATTATAGATAGATAACTATGAAAATACTTGCTATTTCTGACACACATCTCAAGGAGGGTGATATACCCCCCACCTTCAAGGGATTGCTTGATGACTGCGATATAATCGCCCATGCTGGCGATTTTACATCAACTGAATGCTATAATGCATTTGCAGCCACAGGTAAACTTAAGGCAGTACATGGGAATTCAGATAATTCTGAATTAAGACAATTATTGCCTGAAAGACTTGTTTTTGAAGCAGATGGGGTTAAGATAGGGATCGTTCATGAAGGCTCACTGTCTATTATGGATACGACCGCTTTGCGTTATCTAGCCCTTGAGATGGGGGTTGATGTCCTTATATTCGGACACATCCACAGACCATTGATAGAAAAAAGCGATGTGATACTGATATGCCCGGGTTCACCGACAAAACCACGCCTTTCAGACCCATCTGTAGTATTGATAGATATTGAGGCTGGAAAAATATCTCCCAAGATCGTTGAGATCGAAGGGAAAGCATGCGGGTTCATCGATTTTTCACGAGATCTGGAGAACGATAGATAAAAACGATAATGGCAAGGCTTTATTCTTCCTGATCGTTTATAGTTTCTATTTTGAACATTACACCCATGTTAGGAAGACTTAACTGCGCTTTATCGCCAAATTTCAGAATCTCATCAACATTTAGGGAAATGTCCCAGTCATAAACATGATCATAAAACCCTGAACCGGTTTAAAGCCCATTGACATAAGGCGTCTGTTAACTTTAGAAGGACTGGCACCTTCAATGCCGAACCATATCAAAATGTCTTCATAACATCACCGTACATATGTAAGATGACTTCTTTACCTACGTTTTGTTCAAAAATAGGAAAACTGCACAAAATGTGCAGTTGTTGAAATATCAGAGATCTTCTTTCAATGATCTCAAAGCTTCCTTGACCATTGATGAATAATGATCTTTATCAGTATTGTAGTGCTCTTTTGCTTTGACGACATTGGAATCCATATTATCAAGATCCTTGACACGCTCAAGAGTTCGTCTTGCCGTATCAGCAACCCAAAGATCGCGTGTTGTAACATCGACAATAGAGATCGATTCCGGCCTTACTGATGTAAGAACTGTGCCCTCAGCGGTTGTATAAGTGCTTGGCTTGCCTACGATCGCTACAAAAGCGGGAGTTTCACATTCTGCAAGAGCCTGAGCAGCTTCCGGCTGGTACTGACCTGCATAGATCATGAAAGAACCAGTTGGATCGGACACGCGACCCCTCCAATACTCGGAATCCGTACCGATATCCTCTTTCTCGATGAGAGTACCTACAATGAAAAGGCGATTTACCTTTGCACCGGTAGGTGTCAGCAGATATTGTGGGGAATACTGGTCATCCCCATCCTTGAAAGTCAGATTGGATTCTCTGAATTCCTGTGCAAAAACACGCCTTGAAACTTCCCTAACATATCCAGCCATTTAGAGCACCTCCGCCTCTGTAATAAGTTCATCAAGCATTTCCATATCCAGCCCATCCTGCAGTTCAATTGAATCTACAAGAATGTAGCGATCAACTTTGGAGCCAGTCACGATGAAATATTTTCCAAGTAATTTTAACTTCATCTGATCAAGGACAACACCCTGATCAAGTGCATCAGCAGCCATGGAAATTGCATCATCCAGAGTTATACCACTTACCTGTTCAGCAAGATCTCTTTTAAGAATAGATTCCTGTGCAGTGTTACCGTCATCAAGAACTGCCTTGATACGAAGATCATAAGTCCCATCTACTTTTCCATGCTCCATACAGGCACCTTTCGTGAGTGCCCTTTTACACTCAGGACAACGTTTTATCAATCCGGAACCTGACTGTACATCCACCATTGCACCAGCAAATATAATGGAAGAAGAAGCGATCTCTATGTCTTCATCAAGTTCTTCTATAGAACTGTTCTTGTTAAGAGTTAACTCAAACTTGTCATTCCATTCCTGTGCAACGACATTATTAAAAAGATAACTATTCCCCTCAGTGAGATCTAACAGATCTGCACTCGTCCATTTGATGAATTTGATAGTACCAGTGCTATCTCCGACCAATCCTACCTGAGATATAGATTCATGGGAATTGTCCCATAACTGAGAGACCTTTACTTTAATAGATAACCATTTTCCATCTTCTGCAATATCAGCAACATTTACCATTGGTGCAGGCTGCCCATCTCCAGCTCCGCCGATCGGAGATGAAATAACTTCAATGTCCTCATCGAGTTCTTCTACTACAGTGTTCTTATTAAGAGTTACTTCAAACCTTCCATTCCACTCATTGCTAACAACATTCTTGAAATAGTAGCTTTTTCCCTCTTCAACATCAGGGATCATGTCACGTGCCCATTTGATGAACTTTATTGTAGCAGTTTCATCACCGATGATGCCTACCTGTGAAACAGATTCATGGGAACTGTCCCACAATTGTAAGACCTTTGCCTTGATGTTCACCCATTTTCCACCTTCATCAATCCCATTGAGCTTAACATCGGGTGTTGACCTCGAGTCAGGTGTTGTTGACTGACCACCAAAAAAAGCATTTCTGTCGAGATCATTTTCCTTTAAGAAATACGTAATGACACTTCTGCGAGCTTCATCAAGAGGAACTTTGAATTTTGTCACCAATTTATCAAGACGATCTACAATGTCCTCAATTGGTATATCCACACCAAGTTCCAAAAATTTTGATTTTATATTCTCTGCTGTTTTATCCATATTATTTCCTCAAGCCTCATGTTTGTTCCTGATAGAGAGGCAAATTAACTTACATCACTTAAGTATAAGTAATTAAAGTAAGCGGGGTGAAAGTAATTGAAAAACTGAAATTACCTACCCAAAAGGTCTGCAACAACCTTTGCTGCATCCCCTTCCCCAATGACAGTTACCACATCATCGAATTCAAGTACGAGGTTACCGTTTGCAATGAACGATTGATTACCCCTCCTCACCATTAGCAGAAGACTGTCCTCAGGAAGCGACAACTCTTTGATGGATTTTCCGGCAACCTTTGGATTTGTGACCTTGATCTCGAGTATATCCCCACCTTCACCTACTTCGCACATGGAGAACATGTGAGGCCTACCAACCATATTATCGAGGAAAAGAGCAGTACTCATGGCAGGGCTCATTGCGCGTATCTCAAGGTCCCAAAATGCATGTAGGTTTTCCATATTGTTTACCCTTGCAACTATCTGATCTTCCTTGAAACCGAACTTTGTCTTTGCGATCTGGCATACCAGAAGATTGGTATTATCCTGATCAGTACTTGCAACGACATATTTTGCATTTTCAATACCGGCTTTTTTGAGGACATTCACATCTTCCGCATCGCCATGTACGACACGAATTCCAGATTTCATAAGGCGTTGACAGTGCTCATCGGATGATTCAACAACAACTACATTTTCACCTCTTTTTTCAAATCTCTCCGCAAGTATTCTGCCGACTTCTCCTCCGCCTACTATAAGGATCTCCATGGGTATCACTCCTAAAAACTTAGCTACATATTTCGACAGGAAACCTGTCATTAATACAGTAATGATAACAGTTAAAAATACCAGACCTACAAGCTCTTGCCCACCTTCAAAATTTAAACCATTCAGTTTTATCGCAAAATAAGTTGCAATTGATGCGGGTACGACTCCGCGAGGACCAACAAACGAGATAAATAGCTTTTCCTTAGTATTGAACGCTGTCCCCACCATACTTGCAAAAACGGAAAGAGGACGAACAAAGAACATCAATAAGAATACAACAGTAATTCCAAGAAGACCGATCCTGAAAATATCTTCGAACCTGAGCATTGCAGCAAGAAGAATAAAGATAAGAGAGAGCATCATCATAACGAGATCCCCTTTGAACTCTTTTAAAACATTCTTGTAAGGTACATCTGAGGTACCCATAATTATTCCAAACACTGCCATTGCAAGGATCCCGGATTCTGCACCCAATGACTCAGAGACTACAAAAATAGCAATAACTGAAGTTAAGGTCAAAAATTTCACCATTTGCTCGGAGATAACGGCTTTTGAGAGGAACTTTGATAATAAGAAACCTCCCAGTGAACCCATTAACAGACCAATGAGAGCTCTGTAAAGAATAAAGCTGGCAACTTCAAAACCTGATAACTGGGAAACTACGACCTCAAAAACAAGTGCTGCAAGTATAACACAGGCGGCATCGTTAAGGACACCTTCAAGCTCTAGGGTTTTGCTGACCTTATGACTTACCCGGACCTGCCTCACAACAGGAGTGATCACCGTAGGACCTGTTGCAGTTACCAATGCTCCGAAAACAGCAGCTATTTCCAATGGGATACCAACTATTGCATAGCTTAGAAATGTTGCACAGACGAATGTAATAATGACCCCAATGGTCACAAGCCTGAGCACACCTTTTTGTATGGCCCTTATCGACTTCACATCAATATGAAGCCCACCATCAAATACTATCACTGCAACGCACAAAGAGACTATTGCTGTAAGACCTTCTCCAAGAAGAGAAGGGTCCAGAAGTCCAAGTATTTCAGGTCCTGCAATGATACCTTCTGCAAGCAGAAAAATAAGGACGGGCATTTTGAAGAGCCTGCTCAGACTTTGTGCCAGAAGGCTCATGACCAATACCGCAAGCGCGATCTGTAACAGATATATGGATTCCACTTTAAAACTCCAGAAAGCATTTAGGCATCTGCCTGAGTAATGTTAATAGAGATAATGCAATTAAAATATAAAGTTGTTTTCAAAAACGACTAATATAATGGTGTTGAAACCAAATGATTTTGAAAGATCACTAAAAAAAGAAAAGATAAAAAGAAGACAGGGTAGAACCCTATCTACTTTATTGAAATTATGCGATTGTGTTTCTGAAAGTTTCACAGCAGTTGATTTCGATATCGAGGAGTTTCTCGATGTTCATCTTAGCTGCAATACCCTTTGCGCAACCTGGCACAGAGGTGATTACACCGATGTCGAGCTCTTCTCTGATCTCTCTCATGACGAACTCGTCGGAAAGGTCTGCATTTGAGACACCGAGCTTCTTTGCTACGAAGTCCTTTGCTTCTCCAAGTCTCATGTTCTTTGAGAACTGCATCCTTGCAACAAGGTCACCAGCTGCTCTCATACCGGTCATACCGGAAGCCATGATGTGTGCGATTGGCATACCGAGTGGGTCGCCAACACCGATCTATATTCCATCTACGCCTGCGATCTCAACAATTGCCTTGCTTGCCCTTGTTACTGCATCTATTGGAGGGGTCTCAAGCATTGGAATACCGCCGACACCCATACCCATATCTGCGTGACATGGAATAGAGGATGCTTCGACAGCTGCCTTTGTGAATGTTACTGAACGACCCATGTTCCATGCGGAAGTCTTGCTGGTGTTTGTGTTACATACTGGACCGAAGGTGTTAGCTCCTGCCTTCTCAGCAAGTAATACCTGCTCGTGTGGCCAGAGACCTGCAAGTCTTGTACCATCGTACTCAAGGTCACCGTGCATACCAAGAACGAGTTCTCCTGCCATACCTGCATTGATGTACATGTTAGGGAACTCTTTTCGGAGTTGCTCAATAGCATTAAGTGATGCGTACATGTCACCGTCGCCAGCTGCGCCGATGGTATCGAAGTTAACACCGTCAGAGCCAACCTTCTGGAGCTTCTGCATGATCCAGACCATGTCACGTATTCCGTGGTCACCAGCGTGCTGGATAGAGTCCTGAGCTTCAGATATCTTGAAAGCTTTCATAAGGTCGCCTGGGTTCTCGAAAGGACCATCAGGAGTGTAGTACAGACCCATGTTTGGCATTGCACCGTAGAGCATAGGAATAACCATGTTCTGCTGGCAAACTTCCATTGTCTGCTGTTCCTGGGAGATAACTGGCTTGACTGGCTTGAAGCTGTAGTCGATGTGACCGAGCTCCATTGTGTCTGCGCCAAATGCACGCTCGTGGACCATTGAACCAACGAGTCTGCTTGCAGGAATACCTACACCACTGTTACCCTGGTCACCATCGATCCTGATAGCACCAATGTCGTGTGTTACCGGAACTTCAAGTCCTGGCTCTACACCGACGATCCTGCCAGGTGAAGTGATGATGTCAAGCATATGATCCATTTCATCTTCGGAAAGTGCTGGAATGTCACCGAGGTCTGCTGCGTCAGCACAACCTGCTTCGATGTCAGCCAGTATGTCTTCCTTGGTCATGAAGATCTTCTGACCGTCACCCATTCTTAAGAAATATTCTGTTGCCATGTTTACACCTTAAAATTTGTGATTATAAAAGAAGCTCTTTTGCTTTTGCTACAGCTTCACTTGCATTTTCTGCATAGCAGTCTGCGCCACATTTCTTTGCCCATGCGTCTGTTGCTGGTGCGCCACCGACCATGACCTTGATGCTGTCCCTCATGCCGTTCTCTTTGAGAAGCTCGATGACTTCTTTCTGGCCCTGAAGGGTTGTTGTCATAAGTGCGGAGAGACCGACCATGTCAGCGTTGGTTTCCTTGATCTTGTCAATGAAGTTCTGTACAGGAACATCTCTGCCAATGTCGTGGACTTCAAAGCCTGCTGCCTGAAGCATTGTTGATACGATTGCCTTACCGATGTCGTGAACGTCACCCTCGACGGTACCGTTTACGATAACACCGAGCTTAGTGGATGCGCCTTCGCCGGTTGCAAGCTCGTCCTGGAGCATTTCAACACCAGCGGACATTGCGTCTGCTGCCATCATGACGTGTGGAAGGAAAAGCTTTCCTCTCTCGAAGAGTACACCGACTTCGTTCATGCCTGCTGCGAGACCATTGTCGATAAGTTCTACTGCTGGAGCCTGGCCCTTTGCCTTCTCTACTGCAGCGATTACATCGTCTTTCTTGCAACTTACTACCGCATCGGATAGTGTTTTAAATAATTCTTCGTTTGTCGTTTTAAAACCTCCTTTGAAAACAATTCTATGACAATCCCAAAGGGACTTATAGAAAATTGAAAGTGTAGTTGGGGCGGATGCGCTGAGGCATATACCCCATCGTTTACCCAAAAGTCCAACTACACATATATATTTTGTGTTTTAGGCCTTTAGAATTGGGACACGAATGTCCTTGCCTGCCACAGTGCGATCAAAGCAATGACGATGATCGCGATCATCCAAGTGTATTCTGCTGCTGGAAAAACGGCAGTGGACATATCAAAGCCTTCACCGTAGTAGCCAACCATATAGTCGTTCATTACTCCCATATTCAAACCTCCTTATACGTACATTAGGCATGCATCTGATGCACGAGTCTTTCCGAAATCTGTGATGACATATTTGTGCAAAAGGAAACCTTTCTTATACACACCATCTTCATCTACTTTTGATTCCACTGACCTGAGCATACCGCCTGAGGCTAACTCAAGGATATCGAAATTGAGTGAGTCTCTGCCGAAATTGCTGTTCATTCCGTATTCTTTCTGCATCTGTTCAACGATCTCGTTGTTCCAGTGCTCCTTCTCATCAGAGAATAGCTCAAGCAACCTGAATTTTATTGGGCGTAGTCCAGCCATATTATTCACCTCTCAGAGATTCCATGTCACCTGTTTCTTCGGAGATCATTACAAAGCTACCGAGGACACAAAGTGCACCACCGACAAGTACTGTCCATGCTGGCACCTGTGCAAGGAAAAGGTACATGAAGATCACAGCGCAAAGACCGTAAAGGTTTCCTATACCCTGACCTCTTCCAACACCGATAAGTGGGAATGATTTATACCAGCAGACATAACAGAACCCGAATGTGATACCTGCGAATGCAAGGACCAGGATTGACAGTGGGTTAAATGCTGCAATTGCATACTCGAAGATTGGATATCCAGCAAGTGCGACTGCTGGTACGATGAGGACCCACCAGAGGAGGTTTTCACCAATGAAACGAATTGCAATACCAACATCAGGTTCTGCAATGTCGAGACCCTTTCCAGCAATAGCGCCTTCAATACCCCAACCTAATGCAGCCATTAATCCACCAGCGTATCCGATCCATGCGATATTTCCAGCGGATATCTCAGCAAGAGCTCCACCAACGAAGATGGTAAGTCCACCAGCGATGATGACAAAGATACCAAGAGCTGCACGTTTACTGATCTTTTCACCATACCAGTAATAGGCCAAAACTGAACCGATCACAGGATAGAGCAAAGCAGCAACTGCTGCGAAACCGGCACCAACGAATCCAATAGCAATGAATGAACCAAGGATAGCCATAGGGCCACCAAAGATAGATGCAAGGAAGAACCATTTACTGCATGGGTGGAACTCTTTCAATGTTCTCTTCATTTCTCCGAACTTACCAAGAGCACCATTCCAAATTAAAAGTGCAATAATAACAGTTAACGCATTGAACGCAGATATCAGTACAGCGACCACAAGTGTTGCAGCTGTTGCACTTTCGTATGTTCCTGCACCAGTTGGATCTGCAATATTGATCCACATTGCATCAAATGGAGGTACTGCCCAGATAATTGTTCCAGGAATATACCAGATACCCCATAATAATGCACAGAACAAAGCCCACATGTAGCCCTTGTTCATTTTACGTTTATTTTCCAATTTCTTCAATTCTCTTATGTCCAAAGTGACTCCTCCAACTCTATAATAATAATAATAATAATAATTCGTACAAGTATATATAATTATAGATAATAAATTCTAAAGAAAAGAAAAAGGAGTCCGAGCGAACCCCTCATCTTCTCATAGAGTCAATTTACTCAGCTGCTGCGTTACATTTGACGACTGCGTCAGTTGCGTTCTCAGCATAGATGTCTGAGCCGATCTTGTCTGCCCAGTCCTGTGTGACAGGTGCGCCACCGACCATGGTCATGACAGTGTCACGGATTCCAGCTTCCTTAAGCTGTTCTTCGATCTGCATCTGAAGGACCATTGTTGTGGTCATGAGTGCGGAAGAACCAACGATTATTGGCTTGTGTTCCTTGACTGCATCTATGTATGTTTCGATTGCAACGTCCCTGCCGAGGTCAACTACCTTGAATCCAGCGATCTTGAGCATTGTTAAGACAATGTCCTTACCGATGGAGTGGATGTCACCCGCGATGGTACCGAGAACGATTGTTCCCTTTGATTTTACAGCTCCGCCCTGTGCCTCAAGCGTAGGGGTGAGTACTGCAACACCAGCGCTCATTGCTTCGGATGCTGCAATGACATGAGGAAGGAAGAGGGTACCCTGTTCGAACTGGTCGCCTACTTCGTTCATACCTGCAGTAAGACCTTCCTGAATAAGGGAAACCATATCGACCTTTGCTTCGATTGCTTCTTCACAAATCTCTTCAACAAGCTCGTCATCGAAATCCATGACTGCAGCTTTTGCTTTCGCGTTAATTTCATCCTGTGTAACCATTTTTAAAACTCCTTTATTTATGTAGATAATTATATTCCAATTTACATGTTGGATCTAAATGCAACATCTGCCTTGTCCACCACAGCCTTCATGTCTGCTAAGAGGTCGCTGTCGATTGCCTTGACTACATGGTTCTTCATGATGTCAAGAACTTTTTCGTGTGCAACTGTTGCGAGGTCTTTTGAACCTGCAGCTTCCCAGTCACCGAACATGTCTCTGTCGATATGTTCTGGATCAGATACGACACCGATGTTGTTCCTGGTTTCCTTGTGTGCAAGGAAGTTGTTACCGATTCCTACCTTCTGGATGGATGGTACAGCGAGTGTCTCGTCTGTTACTGGGACACCTTGCATTGCGGACCTGGTCATCTTGATGATATCGTTGTCGATAACCAACTGCTCCAAAGAGAGTGTCATACCGAGCTCGAGCATACCTGCACCGTAGATGGTGTTACATCCTGCGAATGCTGGAAGGAGAGTGGTCATTGTCTTTTCGTGGCCTGCCTGTATATCAGGGATCTTTGCATCTGCCTAAGTACCTGCAACATAGGTTGGGAGGCCATAGTACTGACCGAGCTTACCTACTGCAGCGCTGATAAGACCGAGTTCTGGTGCACCGACCGGAGCTGTTCCTCTCTTCAGATCGAAGGTTGTGGTTGAGCTACCGTAGAATACTGCTGCGCCTGGCTGTACAAGCTGTGCGAGTACAATACCTGCGAGAACTTCTGCGTTGTGTGTAACGAGTGTACCTGCCCTGAATACTGGGGAGGATCCACCGGACATTGCCATGCTCAGAACGTTTACAGGCATACCGAAGCGTGCACCTTTGATGATTACCTGGCATGCATTGTCACTGAGCTCGAGTGGGCTGGTTGGGCACAGAAGCATAGAGAAGATAGGCCTCTTGCGTGCTGCTTCAGAGTCGCCACCGTAGTATGCGTCAACAATACCTTTGTAGTACTCAACGTTCTCACCAACAGGGTCGATGTGGTGGAAGTGTTTTGTGGTGCTTGCGATAGGTGTGAATGTCTCGTGAACATCCTGTGCACCCTTACCTGCCCAGTCCCTTGCGGAAACGGAAAGTGTAAAGTAGCTGATCTCCTCTAAGTAGTCAACGACCTTTGCGGAATCTGCAATGTCCTGCTCAACGGAGTCGACTGTCTCGTACTTGCCTGGTGCGACATAGTTGCACATCTTGACACCGGTACCGAAGTTAACCCAGTGAACCTTACCCTTGTGCTCCATTGCGACATCCTTCTTCTTGTCACGGCCAGCGAGAACGAACCTTGATGGAGCGTCAATAAGTGCTCTGTTTACAAGGTACTCAGGGATCTTTACGATCTGGGTTTTCTCATCAACTTCACAGCCTGCTTCCTTGAAGATAGCCCTTGCTTCTGCGTCAGATACCTGAACACCAGGGTTAAGGAAAACTTCCATTGAAGCATAATGAATAGCTCTGAGATCATCTTCGGAGAACAACTCTAACTGTACACCCTGGAGAGGGGATCTACCTGGATAATAAGCTTCTACCATTTTCTTTACAACTCCTTTATTTGTCTTTTTTAGTAAGATCGGATCAATTCTGGAACGAACGTCCCCGATCATAATATCGGCAAGTCTTTTTTATTCGGACAAGGTCACAAGGACCACAGCCCCCAAAAGGGTGTCCGAATGTGGCGGAAATGCCAACATTATATTGCTTCGGTATGAAACCCCGTAAGACAGGTCAATGACCTATACAAACAGCGTTTCATATAGCGTCTTAAAACATCTATAATGGAAAACATCATTAACATGCCAAGATCCGTATAGACCCTGTAAGCAATTGTTAATTTGATCATCCATCATCAGTTGTCAGACGCACTTCCGCTTTTTACTGTAATACCTGCTTTTCAATACTCGCTTATATATATATTGGTTAACAACTCCAAAAATATATATGCCCCATTTGCCTTAAACGGACAATTTCAAAAGAATCACAACATCCATATTTTTAGATGCTTGTCTAAATCAAGCATATTTGCTCGGATGCTAAAAAAAGAACATGGAGCAGATTTAGAGAAAAAAACACGATCAATAGAAGCTAAAAAGATAAAATGTGAGAATTGTGACAAAATAACACAAGAAAAATTGCTCCTATTTATTGTATCTACACATGTGATAATACACAGGCAAATAGAGTATATGAATTTTATAATAATGTATCAAAATATGTTTTAAATGATGATGTGTTTAAAAGCAAAACACTGAATTACATAAGATTTAAATACAAAGAAGAGATGCCGCCGCAACTACCCGATAAAAAAATAAAAAAGAGAATTGAGCACGCCTTTACAAGCGCATTCAATGTTTAACAGAGATCTCCTTATAGTGAATTGCATCCACCGGGCAAACCGCCACACATCTTCTGCAACTGGTGCCAAGGCATCTTTCACTATTATAATTTGCATAGAGCTCCCCATCGCGCTCAATTATCTCAATAGCATCCTCCGGACATTCGATCTCACATTGACCGCAGCGAATACATTTAGGAGCATGTTCTTCAATGATGATGCCAATGTCCTCAACTATCTGAAGCCCGCCTACGCCAACTTCATCGATATCCTTTACACCCCTCTTCTCTATACGAGGATTTATGAAAGTTTCCGGCAGAGAAGGCAAACCGTACATCTCAAGCATCTGGTTATACATCTCAATGGGCATTCCCTGTGTCCAGTAAGAAAGCTCACACATATAGATATTAGAGAAAACCGTACTTTTTGCCATCATCAAGTGATCGGCGGTGATCTTATGGGCCATCTCGATAACCTCATCGAGCTTGGACTCATCAAGAACAAGGTCCCTTGCAAGTGCAACTGAAGTGTTCCCGAATTGTACTATATTATGTGCAAAATTAGGACATGAACCCAATTTTCTCGCCTTGTCCGCATCAACATAAGCACCCGTTGCACCAGCCATATACATATTATCAAGGTCACTATAAGCAGTACCTGATTCGATCATAAGGGTAAGTTGTGCAGCCCTGATAGCACCAATCGCTTTACCAGCCTCTTCGATATCCTTTTCAAATATCTCGATACCCTCATCAAGGAAAAGCTTACCATTGGGAAGCTCAGGTATTTTCTTCATGATACCACATTCCAATGCAAGAGCCAGAGCAGAAATGACACCAGTACCCGTCACGCCTTTTGCAACAACATCAGAAGACTCTTTTATCTCACCTGTAACAGGATCAATCAAATGCCCCTTGCGCCCGGTCATGGACTCATCGAGGATAGTGACCCTCCACAGACCATCTTCAACCGTCACATCTGATATAGCACCCGGACTTGCCAGCATTCCACAATTGATGCCCTGCCCTTCAATGGCAGGACCTGCTGCTGCACTACCGGTTATGATCTTATCGCCCACCTTGATAGCCATCTCTGCATTGGTACCATAATCAGTCACCATCGAAGGAGTGTTCATGTCCATAAAATCGGTCTTGATCATCATAGCAAGAGCATCTGCACCGATCTCATGTTTTATCGCAGGAGGAACAATAACGATACAGTTTGGAAGGTCCATGATACCTTCGAACAGTTCGCTTGCAGGGAAGACCCTTGCATCCCTGACCACATTCTCAACACCCAACTTTTTCTGCTTGTTCTCACCCGCATAAGCAAGGTCCCTTATCTCCATGTTCTGGAACAGGGAGAGCTGTATAGGATTCCCACAAACAGCAAGTCTTTTAATGAGAGAAGGATCAACACCGAACTCATCAAATATCCTTTTGATCGTATCCAACATTATCTCATTGGCCACATCTTCTCCGATCTGGATAGCGAAATCCAGATGGTCCATGACATTTCCACCAGGTAGCGGATGTTTCATAGTAATAGCCGTCTTTAGAACCTTTTTAGATTCCAGATCGATCAACTGGGCACGAAACCCACTTGTTCCCAAATCCAATGCGATACCATACATTTTGATTACCTCTGACATAATAATACTTTCAGTTCAATATAATAATAATGCATTAAAACAAAAGATTCAATGCTATATAAGGGCTTTGTATAAACCATACAAAACCGGTCGGTCGATGCCTTAAGCAACAAAAAAAGAAATAAAAAAGAGAAAATGACAAAATAAGTTTCAGTCACACTGACAACATTCAAAATTGAATCCAAGAAGGAATGAACCAGTACCATGTTCACTCTGAAGCCCCATCTTTTCTTTCAGATACTCATCCGTAGGAGGAGAGGGGGAAGCGAGAATTGCATTACAGACATGGGAAAAACATTCGACCTCATCACATGGCTTTGGTGGCATAACGACCACGAGAGGATCAGATTTAGAATTGAGCGCTGTTAGGAAACCTTTATCGTATACCACAATATTGCCGATGACAAGAGACTCCGCGTCATTTTCAAAGGACTGTAATTTCTCAGGATCATTAATATCCTCACCAACGACCGTATCCTCATGCATAAGAAGAACATTAGGCCCACAAGGCCACTTATATTCCATGGTCGTCTGGAATGGAATAATAACATCACTCTGCAGAACTGCCTTCACGCCTTTGTTGTCACCCCTGCCAAGTCCCATAAGAGTCATTTGATCTGCTTTTTCTTCCAGTTTTGCTATGACCTTCCTGTCTTCATCACTAAGGACAATTGTTTTGCCAACTCCGGTCATACCCTCCAATCCTTCCCGTACCATTTTGATAATCTCATCTTTTTCCATGCCAATCCCTTCCCTGCCTTCAATATCAAAAAATTGTGATCGTAAATGTTTTTTGAGAGACACAATCGCTGTGAATCTATTTTTGTTTTCTTTATTTAAGCATATCGAACAATCCCTATCAATATTTAACCTTTTTGTAATGAAAATAACTGATAAAACAAATATTGAGAAGGTAGAATATGACACAAGTGCTGAACCATATGGTTTTGTGACATTTTTACAAGACCTTATATAGAAAGTTCACGATACGTTTATTAGACAGATCAGCAAATGAAATTTATCAAGGCATATATTTTATTAAAGATCTACAAGAGGTATACCATGACAGATATCACTGTAAACTCAAGGATATGTGGATTCACACACAAGATCCATGGAACAAAGGACGGTAAAAATGTTACGATCAAAATTGAGACAGATTGTCCAAAAGTAAAGAACATTTCAGATCTTGAAGTTTCAATGATGCAAATGTTTGGTATTAAAGATAATTATGTCATCGGAAAAGCACAAGACGGGAACTGTTGTGCCACCTGTATAGTACCGAGCGGAATACTTCATGCATGCAACCTTGAGCTAGGATTAATATCACAGACCCTTGCAAAAAATGTAAAAGATATAAGTATCGAGTTTAAGTGAATTAATACATATCAAAAAATGTCTCTGTAGAAATCCTCGATATTCGGACACTAATCCAATTTGAAAAGATTATGGAATGTGTTACATGATGTTGGAATATAATTCCAATTCCAGTCTATATATGTTGATTTTGATAGGTTTTCTACAGAGCCCAAAAAATGATACATTATAATTGATACCCTTGATACAATTATATCAAGGTATCAATACAATATATCAGAATGATATCTTATGATATCAGCTTTAAGATACCCGCCTTTGGCTCATAACATTGCCCTATTGCAAGTAATGACCTTACTGCTGAATCCACTGTTCTTTCATTAAGCTGTCTGGAAACTGCAACAGATAGAAGTTCGGCATAATCAACACCTTTACCCTTATCAAGTTCGTCCATTATTTCCAGAACGAGGGTATCAATATCCTTTTCATCAGATGCGTCAGAAAGCAGATCCAGGGAAACTATACATTTCTTTACGACTGATCGAATTTCATTAAGATAACTTTCATCAACGCCATAATGCCTTATAGCCATTCCAATTCCCTCTGAAAGCACAGGAGCTATTCCAAGACCTTCCATGCATTCATCCATGGAATCAATATTGCCACATGCTAGCAATATCTTAGAAAATGCATCCAGCCTGTCAAGCGTCAATTCTGCAGTATCCAATATCCACCTGTTGCGCGCATCCTCATCTGCAATATTGATCTCTTCAGGCCTTAGAGATATGACCACAGGACCATCATCCGGCTTATGGGATCGGACCTTACCAACAACAGAAACATACTCCGGAGGCTCTACGGATGACAGAAATATCGCTGCATCGGACTGATACTGACCTGCATATAAAGTAAAAGCTCCGGAAGGATCAACAACGCGAGCCCGCCAAGTATCACCATCGGAACCTATATTCTCCACCTCTGTCAGAACCCCTGTGACAAAAACGCGGTTCACCATAACACCACCCGGAGTCAACAGATAGTTTGGCGTGTGCCCATCAGATGTTATCGCCTCATCCACAGTAGAATGGATCGTAGAACTGGAATCATTAAGCTCTTTTGCAAACACCCTATATGCTATTTCACGATCTACCATACTATTACTCCACCCCATCCAGCCTTTTTAGAAGAAGAGGAACCCTTTCTTCAATATCCGACTCCGGCACCCATACAGACTTTGTCACAAAAGTAACCCCGAACTCGATTCGGGAAGTATTCCCACGAACTCCAAGATAACGCCCCGTAAGAACACGTTTCATATCCTCAAAGATCGCATTCATCGACATAGTCTTACCCAAAAGAGAGAACGATTCATGAAGAGTTTTTCCATAAACGATCTCCGAGAGTTCCCTATTCAACATCACGAGTACGGAACCGGTCCCATCATCGAGAATTAGTTTGATCCTCATATCCTGCAAACCATCAACAGCCCCATGGGAACGGCAAACGTTCTTTATGATCACCCGATTACAGACAGGACAGCGTGTGATCAGACCTGAACCCGGCCTGACAGAAACAATATTGCCCTCCACAGCAACATCGAACATACCTTCAGCCTGCAAGACATTAGAGATGGGCACTGGCTCAGGAGGTTTGTTCACTGCCAACGGATCGAACGATAGATCTTCATCAGCACCAACCGATTCAACTGGAGTAGAACTATCAAGATGTATAGATGGAACCCCACGATACATACGCACAGATGCATCTTTAAAACGGATCATCGAACCGATATCCATACCATCCAGAGGAGACCACGAGACAAAAGGCAACCTACCGGTCTCATCCGCCAGAACACCTTCAATGATGGTAAGATCTTCACCCTTTACTTCCACATTTCGATGATACAGGTCAATGATCGCAGCCACCGAACTAATAAAAAGATCAGAAGGACCTACATCGATGAGCTTCTTTACAGGAGTAACAGACAATTCAGAAATGTCCGGAAGAGAACTATCATCCAGCAATATGACCTCGGAATAAGCACTGATACTCACTTCCGCACGATTATGCCAGTTCTTGACACTTGCATTACTTATCCTCACCGCATCCCCGGCATTCAACGCGAGTTGTTTCCACGATGTAAAAGGACATAATCCGGACCCGTCCGCAAGAACACCAGAAAATATGTTAGTTCGTTCACCTTTCAGATCAACGGTCCTTTCACCGATATTAAGGATGCGAGTCTCCAGGGAAACTCCTTTGTCACCTATAGAAAGGTCTTTGACATCAGTCGTCACAGAGTCTGATGATCTGAATTTTCTCAGTATCGTACGTTTTGCTTCACTGATCGGAACACGATACTTTATCAGCAAATGAAATTCATCTTCGACCTTGGACCTATCGACATTAGCAAGCGCCTTTGTTAGTTCCTCAATGTGAGGCGCATATTTCTCATCCATAATATTCTCCCTTTTTAGTGAGACAGTACACATAATCTAAGCATTTCTTCCATAAATAAGATACACCCACAGATATTTCAGATCAGAATACCAGGAAAAACAAGCATACGTAGCTTTTTTCATAATACAAACGTATATATAGATATTTACCCAAATCAAGAGCAGAGCTTCAATTAAAAAGCGATAAAAAAGAAATAAGGGGATGAAAGAATGACAATACTACCATTGGCTTCCGTAGAAAGGTTGATACGCAGTGCAGATGCAGAAAGAGTTAGCGAACCTGCAGCAACCGCCCTTTTGGAAATAATAGAAGCATACGGGATCAAAATTTCAAAGGAAGCAATAATATACGCCAATCATGCAGGAAGAAAAACAGTAAAAGAGGAAGATATAAAACTGGCTTACGAAATGATCACAAAGCCACGCGATTGAACCTCCCCACTATTTTTTAATTCAATATCTCAAGGGCACCCATTCCAGCCAGAGTTACAAGAGTAACCACAATTCCGGCGATCAACAATCCTGCAAATATAGCCAGCAAAGCTTGCCTGAACTTTATTCCAAATACGAACGCTGCCGCGCAACCGGTCCAGGCACCTGTGACCGGTAAGGGGATGGCAACGAACAACGTCAGAGCAAGTGGTCCATACTTGTCCATACGTTCAGAATGCTTTTGACGTGTCCTTGTGAAAAGCCATGTGAAGAAGATGTCCCCTACCTTGAAACGTCTCAGAAAGGTTGAAACCGGCTCCAGAAAAAGTAAAAGCGGGATCACAGGGATGAGATTTCCCAACACCGCTAAAAAGTATGTTTCTATCGGACCTAGCCCATAGACACCAATAGCTATCGGAATTGAACCACGTAGCTCAGAAATAGGCAGAGCACTCAAGATTATGGTTGCAAACCAGGAAGGGATGCTTACAAGAAGTTCAATTAACTGCTCTTCGAAAGGCATTCCTTATTGCTCCTCTGCCAGTGCAAAATGGGCCAGTAGAGCATCGAGCTGTATCCTTTCATTGGCACCTTCAGTGAGCCTGAAATCGACCTCACCGATCATATCCATCAAGGCTACCAGTTTCTTACCGGAAACATCCATATCAAAGATGGCACGATATATCTGCCCTACAACATCTTCCCCTGAAAGACCTTTTTCGAGCATTAAAGAATCAAGTTTCTTGCGTGCAGATATGAAGTTCCCTGAAAGAGCTGTTTTCAAAAGTTCGGCTATCTCTTCCGGATGAGCGGTCGCAGTTATTCTATAGATCGCATCCTTGTGAATGGTGGTATCGAACAATGCTGCAGCCTGAAGTGCATTTATTGCTTTCCTCATATCACCCTGTGCAACATACTTCAAAGCATCCATCCCATCATCGGCGATGGTAAGGCCCTCTTTTTCAGCCACATGGCGACATCTTTCACCAACGGAATCATCTGCAAGGTGTCGGAACCTGTAAACTGCACATCTTGACTGAATTGGTTCGATTATCTTTGAAGAGTAATTACAGGAAAGAATGAAACGACAGTTACTGGTATATTTTTCCATTGTACGGCGCAAAGCGGACTGTGCATCAGATGTCAATGCATCGGCTTCATCAAGGAAGATTATCTTGAAATCCGCACCACCAATAGGAGAGGTTTTAGCAAAATTCTTGATCTTGGTCCTGACCACATCGATACCACGCTCATCCGATGCATTAAGCTCTGTGAAGTTCTCACGCCAGTCATCTTTAAAAAGTTCCCTTGCAATTGAGACTGCAGTGGCGGTCTTGCCTACTCCCGGAGGACCTGAGAACAATAAGTGAGGAAGATTTCCAGACCTTACATAGGATATCAGCCTTTCAGTTGTCTCTTTTTGACCTACGACATCTTCAAGCTTAAAAGGCCTGTATTTTTCGATCCATATCTCTTCTTTTATTTAGAACCCTCCATTCAATTGCGAATTGGATTAACGATGCAGGAATAAGGTTGATAATACTTTTTAATCTTTCGTGAGAAAGACCATAGTTCATAAAAAATAAACAAAGGTCATGTGCAAGATGCACATGAAAATTGAAATTGAGACCGGAAAGATCCGGACTCACTGGTAAACATAGTTGTATGCGATCCTTCCAATGACAGGTACTTTGAGCCTTGAACCTCTCCATGCCATGAACATGAACAATGCCCAAAGGAAAAGGGAAAAGAAACCTGCAAAATCTGCAAGTAACCAGCCAACGTATGGAACCCATGCAATGAGGAAGACGATCGCAGTAAGGACCATGAAGACCATTGCTGACTGAATTGCATGGAAACGAACGAACTTATTCTCCTTTTCAATGAAAAGGAACAAAACACCGGTCATCCAGAATCCAAGATAGCACAATACCGCCACAATGTTCTCGTTGAGTCCTATAGAAGTCTTATATGTCATTCAACTCACTCCTTATCTCATTTCAATACAGTTCTGTGGACATTTCTCTACACAGATTCCACAAGCAGTACACTTATCCTGATCGACCTCTGCAAGGAACTTCGTGACCTTGATAGCATCTTCAGGACAGTTCTTCTCACAGATCTTACAGCCAATACATCCGACTTCACAGACAGCCTTTACGGTCTTTCCTTTGTCATGTGAATTACACTGGACATGAACTTGCTCAGAGTCCTTTGCAAACATCAGTATATCGTTCGGACATGCTTCGAGACAAAGACCACAGCTTGTACAGAGGTTCTTGTTCACAGATGGAAGGCGGTCCTCGCCAATAAAAATAGCATCGAATGGACACGCGCGAACACAAGTACCACGGCCCATACAGCCGTAATTACAGCCCTTTTCACCGTCTGAAAGCATGATAACAGCAGTACAATCTTCAATACCGACATAATCGAACCTGTCGACACAGCGGATGCCACCACCACATCTTACATATGGATATTCCTTCTCGGATTCTGAAACTTCCTGACCAATGATCACACCGATCTCCTTAGTGGTATCAAAACCTCCAACAGGGCAACCATCAAGAGGTGCATCTTCAGCAACTACCTTCTCTGCAAAGTCCGCACATCCCGCATAACCACAAGCACCGCAATTTGCACCTGGCAGGATCTCAACAACTTCCTCAACAAGAGGATTTGTCTCGACCTTGAACAACTTTGATGCCACGATCAGCATGATACCTATCACAAGGCCAAGACCACCAAGGGTGGCCATTGCCTGGATTATCAATGTAGTCAGACTCATAAGGGGATCACTCCAAAGTAGTTAACAAATGCCATAGACAGCATTGTTGCAATAAGGAACGCATGCGGCAAACCACGCATTGATGACGGAACGTTCACAAGGGTAGTCCTTTCCCTGATACCGGACATCATCAACATCACCAGGGCATAACCAATACCTGCTGAAACACCGAAAACGACACTCTGAATGAAAGAGTATTCATTCAGAACATTGAGCAATACTACACCGAGAACTGCACAATTTGTCGTAATAAGAGGCAGGTAGATACCAAGGGAACGATAAAGTGATGGGACATTCTTCCTTACAACGAACTCTACAAGCTGTACAAGTGCTGCAATTACCACAATGAAGCTAATAAGATCAAGGAACTCTAGTTTTAGTGGAACAAGCACAAAGTTATAGATAAGGAAGGACACGGTCGCTGCCAGTGTCATTACGAAAATGACAGCTCCGGACATGCCCGCAGCACTCTTTGTATCCTTGGTCACACCTACAAAGGAACACAGACCAAGGAACTGTATGATAAGGAAGTTCTTGATGAACACACCATCCATGAATATCTGGAAAAGACTTACATCAGCAGCCATATTAGCCACCCCTTGCAAGCTTCTTTGCTCTTCTGTGATTTACTATTGCCATGAGAATACCTATTGTCAAAAATGCTCCCGGTGACAGGATCATAAAGGTTATCGGATTGATAGGAATGCTTACAAGCTGAGTTCCAAAGATCGCGAGACCACCGGTTCCGAGAAGCTCCCTTATCCCACCGATCAGTACCAGCACAAGAAGGAAACCTGCAGAACTTCCTAAAGCATCGATCAATGAATAGAACATATTGTTCTTATTAGCATAAGCTTCCGCACGACCGATGATGATACAGTTCACGACGATCAGGGGAATGAACACACCTAATGCCGCATACATCGGCGGGAAATAAGCTTCCATGACCATCTTGACAATGGAAACGAATGTTGCTATTATCAAAATGAATATCGGCAATCTTACAGAAGCAGGAATTTGCTTTCTCAGACCTGAGATCATAAGGTTGGAACAGATCAGAACAAATGCTGTCCCTGCGGACATACCGATCGCATTGTCAATGGATGTGGTAACTGCCAGTGTAGGACAGAGACCCAATACCAGACCAAATATAGGATTATCTTTTGTAATTCCACGAATAAATTCACTTAAGGGATCCATATCTACACCTCCGTTAGGCCTCTGCCATTTTAATGTCTCCAACCTGTTCATTCAGGGCATCAATTACTGCCTGCGAGGATATCGTAGCACCTGTGATAGAATCAATAGCTCCACCTGATTTTGAAAGGCTGAGATCTGCAACCTTCACATCGGTGAACTGGCTCTTGAAGGGGTCATCCGCGATCTTTGAACCAAGTCCGGGAGTCTCAGTGTGAGCCATGATACCTATACCGGTAATTGCATTGAACGAGGAATCAACGCCACCTGCCACTTCGATCATACCCTGAGCACCTACTTGTTTTCTGAAGAAAGCATACCCTACGAGATTACCGGAACTATCCTTTGCACGATAATAGAGGATCTCCTTGTCACCTTCGTCATTTATGACAGTATCGCCATAGATTGCCTCGAACTCTGCTGCTGAGGGCATGATCTCTGCAAGGGTAGAAGTCCTTGCTTCCGCGTAGTTCTTCTTCAGTTGTTCATTCGTAGGCACAAATGTCACAGCCAGAAGGGCTGAAGCAATGACCGAGATCAATACCAATTTGCCTATAATTATTACAATATCTTTGTTGGAATCAGTCATCTAAGAACACCTCCAGACGGTCCTTGAAAGGTACCTTTGAAACAATACTCCTGTACTTACGCTGTAAGAATGTCTCGGTACCATATGATGCCGGAAGGGTATTGTTATCGATCAGTGAAGCAACACAGTTTGCAAGGAACAGACCATAGAAAGTCCCATCCACATAATTTGCAAAGTGTCCATATACAACTACAAGAACACCACAAACGATACCATAGATCACACGACCGTTCTTTGTCGTGGGTGAAGTTGAAGTATCAGTTGCTATGAAAAGAACACCAAACACTACAACCCCAAGAACAACATAGGACAGACTGTCACCCAGTAAGAAGGCAAGCAGTACCGTTGTCACAAAGAAAGCCACAGGAATTCTCCATTCGATGTACCTGCGGAAGATAAGGACTGCACCTGCCAGTAAAATGAATAAAGGTGACACTCCAGCCATTACCCCTGCCCCGTTCTCAAGAACCAGCTCAAATAAGGCACTTGTCTGAGGATAGGATGCAGGAGCCATTATTGAACCCCATGCCAACGACAGGAAGAGCCATGCCGCGAGGACTGGATTGAAAACATAGGAACCAATGCCCCCAAAAGCATGCTTTCCAATACCAACAGCAAAAACAGTTCCTATCATAGGGATCCAGAGGGGAACTTCCGGTGGAATTATCATAGCTACCATCAGACCGATCAACACTGCATGTCCGTCGGCGATAGTTATCTTCTGGCCAAATGCTTTTTGTATAGCTGCTTCGGTCGCTATCGCTGCAAAGATACTTGCAGCCACCAGCCCTATGGCAGGAAGACCGAACAAATATACGGACAAAAGGACTACAGGCATAAGAGCAAGGACCTTTGCCCACATTATCTTCTTAAAAGTGATATTCTCTTTCTTATGAGGTGGAGCTGAGATCGTAAAGGTCATATTAGTTACCTCCGCTACAGCCGCATCCTAATTTCAGATTCGCAGGAGATTCCTTTGAAGAAAGGTCTTCATATGCATTTTCAATGGAATTCTTTGCATATCTGATAAGCTGTAACAAATGTATCTTTGAAGGACAGACAGCTGAGCATCTGCCACATTCCACACAATTCAAAATATTCATCTGGCGACACTCATCGAAACGACCCTGGTCTGCAAAAGCAGTTATCCTGCTTGGAATAAGGTCCACAGGACAAACATCCGCACATCTTGCACAGTGAGTACAGTCAATTGACACGTCCCTTATGACCTCATCTGCGGACAAAACCGTAATAGAAGTTGTCATCTTGGTAACCGGGACATCATCGGTGTACTGTGCCACACCTGTGACAGCACCATTTGCAATGAGTTTGCCCGTTTCACCCATGTAACCACCACATGCATCGATAACATCCTTGAAAGGAGTACCGATCTTAACAAGGATCTTCTTTGGGCTATTGACCTTGCCGGAAACGGAAACTACTGTTTCTATGTACGGTCTGCCTTCGTGCACTGCATCATACAATGCCTTTGCAGACTTCACACCACAGATAGCAACACCTACATCAGTAGGATCACAACAGAAAGAAACTCTTCTTCCGGTCAGATTATAGGTCAAAAGGTCAAGGATCTTCTGACCATAAATGCGTTCCTGGGAAACCACTATGATATCTGAGCCCATGTCCTTGAAGTAATAGCTGAGTTTTCGCTTACCCATCAAAGGAGCAACTGTCAACAACTTACCATCGACCCTCAGGTGGTCAAAAGCATTAATTGACTCAAGGTCATCATTTCTTAGCACAACCGCACCTTTTGAAGCCCCTGCGGCCTTCATCAGCAACTTCAAAGCATCGATCATCTGGGAGGCATACTGTGCAGATGTATCATAGTGCCCGCCAATCCATTCCGAAGAAGTTGCGTTTATCAGAACTGTATCGATCTGCTTCCCTTCCGGCCTCAGGACCTTATGCGTAGGAGTGCCATAGTGTTCTACGATACCAGCACCCTTGATCACATCCACGAGTTTAGATGCAGAAACATCCTTTACCGGTGTAAGATCAACACATTCGACATCTTCAGTCGGCTGTATGATAACACTGTTCACTTTTGTTCCATTTGGATTAGCAGCCTCTTCGATAGAGATAACCTCTCCGCAAACACTTGAATGGACGGAAGCCGAATCATAACAGTCACAATCCCCGATCTTCTGTCCCATTGACACCATATCCCCTTTGCTCACAAGAGGTGTACAAAGACACCCATCGTGCTGTTTAAGAGGAATTATGATCTTTTCAGGGATCTTTTCCATAACATATACATTTGTCACGACAATCAACTCCTTAGAAAGCAGGCTCCCTTTCAACCTCAGAAGGCTTTGCCCCAGGAATGGTCACGCCAATATCCTTTAATGTGAAATCAGTTGGAGGGTCGGTCTGTGCAGGATCCGAAATGAACCCTATGGACTCCCAATCGATAGCATTTGCAGTTGAACCATGACAATCCGCACAAGCAAGAGGATCTGCAAGACCTACTTCCGAACTTGCGACATTATGGCTCAGCTTGTAGTAAAGCTCAACTGTTCTAAGAACCGCATTCGGATAATCTGCATTACCATCGATGTCACCATCAAAGCTTTTCATCTCATCGGCAGTTACAACACCATCATCATTGGAATCTGCAGCCTTAACATCTGACACAGGTATCGCATCACCAATCTCATTGCTGGTGTCCGGGGAACTGACGATCTCACTGTTAATGCCAGCATCCCACCAGATACCCGTCACAACATTGAACGGTTCAAGAAGAACACCATCTTCGCCCCTACCATCACTGGCAGGCAACTCATGCCCTTCAACTCCATTGGACCATGCAAGAACCGGTTCGAAGCTATCATCCTTATAGGAATCAGCCCTTTCCCCATTCGACCAGTCAAATGAAGCAAGTGGGGTCACACCACCAAGATCTCCGCCCGGAAGGGCTGGAATATGACAGGACTCGCATGCCACGGTCTCGTGTGCATCGACTATAGGTCCATGTGAAATACCTTCATGGCAACCAGGGTCATCACAGCTCTTCGTTTCTGCCTCGAGCTCATGAATATTTTCAAGGTCTTGCTTAACGAACATACTGGACTGGGAGATCTCATGACATTCCACGCAATTGACATCTGCATGTGCATCGAATTTATGGTAATCCTCTGATGCCCATGTAACAGCAGTGGTCTCCACATCTGTAACATGACAATTAGAACAGGATTCCTTGACAGGTGCACCATTAACAGAGTCGTGGAATAATAACAACAATGGCAGTGGGGTCACAGCATTTCCCACGTAAGTGATCTTACGGATAGTATCCTGTTGCACCTTAACATTTGCAGATTCCATTGCTGCAGCATTCGCATCTTCAAAATTTCCTGCAGTAAAGAACTCAGCACGAGCATCAAAATCATATTCGCCATACTGTTCATGACAGATCATACAATCTGCATCTACACCATACTTTTCAAGTTCTCCGCCACCTGGATGATAAGCTCCAAAGTTCTTCACCCATTCATCCTCACCTTCGACCTCGATATCAAAATTTGTCAATGGGTCCCATTCCCCAATATCCCTCTGGATATGAGTATTGGTAGCCACATGATCAGGTGCTGTAAAGTGACAACCACCACAGCTTGAATCGGACCATTCTCCCTCGGTCATATAGTGAGTAGCAATAGCTTCATTACCACTATATCCCATGCTGGCAAAAACACCTGCAAAAGCAAAGATGAAAATAGCAGCTCCTAATAGAATTATCTCTAACCTTGCCATAAAAATCCCTCATTAATCCTGCGCCACGTCCTCCAATTCTTTGAGCACGACCTCAACGATGGTCGATAAGTGCTGTTTCTCCAGAACGTTCAGTTCATCAGAAACATACTTGTGCAGCTCAAAGCTTTTGGGAATTTCACGCACATTAAAATCGAAAATTTTGTCTAAAAGTCCTTTCTTTGGAGTTATACCCAAAAAGTTAACATCCAGGCGATTTCCAACCTTATGTGCCTTCACTTCGATCTTGTCCAATAAAGAACCAGACTTGACATAGATCATCTTATGATCAGCACCAAAGTTCTTCTCAATCCCTTTCCAGCCATACTCTTCAATGATCTGATGGATAGCAACTGCGAGGTATTTGTCCTTCCCAACAATACCTCCCGAAGCTATTCCTACATTAGAATCACTCATACTGACACTTCCTAAATGAATAATAATTAACATTTAACGGATTAATATAATTGTCAGAATCATTGATTACCAATATTTATATGTTTCGAAATAAGCTTAATATGAAGCACATCCATCCCTACGCCATGGACACAAGAGCCGCTTTATTGTTTGTATTAATCGTTATAGTTTCAATATCATTTACACAGTTATATAACGAACAAGAGAGTGATTTGTTCCAAAATAGCCCTATATTTTACACCGACAGTCGCAGTATAATGGACACCACGGTTACGGCTGCAATTTATGATTCTGACACAGAGCATGCGGTACAAACTGTGGACAAAGCTTTTGAGAGAATTGCCCAAACAGACGAACTAATGAGCAGTTATAAGAATGATAGCCAGCTCACCATACTAAATGAGAACAACAGACTTGAAGACCCTTCAGAGGAACTATTGTTCGTAATTAGCCGTTCCACATATTACTCCAACATAAGCAACGGTGCATTTGACATAACAATAAAACCGATACTCGACCTGTGGTCAGGCAAATTCAGTCCCGGCGGAACTTACAAGCCACCAAGCCAGGAAGAGATAGACACCACACTGGAACTTGTTGACTACAAAAAGATAGTCATTGAAGAAAATACCATCTCCACAGAACCCGGAATGAAGATCGTTCTTGGAGGTATAGCAAAAGGGTATGCTGTTGACCAGGCAATAGGATCACTTATCGATGACGGAATAGAAAGCTGCTTTGTGGATGCCGGCGGAGACGGGCGTTATATCGGCGTAAAACCAGATGGAAGCAGCTGGACCGTAGGGTTACAGAACCCTGACAAACAAGGCGAGTTCATAACTGTCATACAACTGGAGAACATGGCTGTTGCCACAAGTGGGAACTATGAACGATATTTCAGTGATGCTGCAAAAGTATCCCATATATCCGACCCAAGAACAGGATATTCATCCCAGGGACTCATAAGTGCAACAGTTATCGCAGAGACCACAATGGATGCAGATGCACTTGCAACCACAGTGTTCGTACTCGGTGAAAAGGAAGGTTTGGAGCTTATCGAGAGCCTTGAAGATATCGAATGCCTGATCATCACATCAGATAAAAGGATACTTCAGTCCAGTGGATTCACAACATACGAAAATACAGAGATCTGACATCAGTGAAGGGGTATGAAATACCACACCTTCCTTCTTTTTTTATATAGCTCATTTTCGTCCTAACAAGACCTCATGCATTGTCTCATAAACAGGACCATAAGGAGTAAGAGTACTTTTCTTCAAAAATACTTTATCGACCCTTATTTCCCCAAGGTCCACCTCTTTAAGCTTATCAAGTACAGCTAAGAACCCTTCCATCTGTTCTTTAGGCATGAACTTGATACGTCCCAGAGTTGCATGGGCAGTGAATTCCCTTTTATCTTTGTCGAAATCGAGCCTTGAAAGACTGGCTTCCACATCCTCATGGAGTTGCTTGAAATTCCCTTCAGCTCCAAGCCAGACGACCCTTGGAGAGCGGAAGTTGGGGAAAACGCCAACTCCTTTGATATTCGCATTAAATGGCATGCATTCAATACCATCCAATGAAGATGCAATATCCGGCACCATATCATCTGAAATCTCACCAAGGAACTTCAGCGTAATATGTATAAGTTCAGGAGAAACAAGCTTTAGCTTAAAACCCTCAAATGAAGAAAGGACATCAATAAGTTCCCCACGTACAGAAGACGGAAGGTCCACCGCAATAAATAGTCTTGACATAATAAGAATAAAACACATATGCCTGTTAAATATTACTGTCAAACTAATTTAAGGAATTGTTTTGACTATAATATATATATATATCAGGAATGTACATAATAAATAACACACAATGATTTCGTAATTTAGAGGGATGATATGGGTACTATAGATACAACAGGAATTTTAGCAAAACATGCGATCAAGATCGCAGAAGAACTCTGCTCTCCTGCTATAATAGTATCCGGAGATTTTGATCTTGCGGGCATTGAGACCAATATCCCCATATATTATGTACCACGCCGCCAAAAGAGTATCATCGACAACCTCATATCCGACAGTCTGGAAGACGAAAAACGACTGAAGAGCATTCTTGAACCAATGGCAAGAGAGGCCACCGGCAATACACAACACATCGAACAGGCTGCTGCCATCGAACATATCATAGGTGAACTTCGAACGGGAACTATCGTAGGCCTCATACAGACCAGAGAGTCAGGTGCCATTGTAACCCACGAAGTATCACAAAGCCCGCTCATTAGAACCATTCAGGAATGTGAAGAAAGGGTAGATCCCGAGGTCATGCGTGTAGCTTTGGCAATTGCATTTGACATTGCAGCCTCTGGAAGAGAGGGCCATAAGATAGGAACGGCATTCATTTTGGGAGATACCGAAGAAGTATTGCAGCGTTCCCACCAGATGATACTCAACCCTTACGCAGGACACAAGGATGAACATCGCAACCTGCTGGATAAGAAGAACTGGGAATCGGTAAAGGAGTTCGCACTTCTTGATGGTGTGT
Organism: Methanococcoides seepicolus; assembly: GCF_023684405.1. Classification (GTDB taxonomy): domain Archaea; phylum Halobacteriota; class Methanosarcinia; order Methanosarcinales; family Methanosarcinaceae; genus Methanococcoides; species Methanococcoides seepicolus. The sequence goes on from NZ_JAGSOI010000007.1 coordinate 63,350, forward strand.
TCGTCATTTCAGAAGAGGGTATCGTTCAGGCTGCCGGCAGATACCTCGATGTCGATGCTAAAGATATAGACATAGAACAAGGATTGGGAGGACGACATGTCTCAGCTGCAGCCATTACAAGAGACACCTTCGCCATAGCAGTAACGATATCAGAATCCGGCGGAACCGTACGCATATATATGGACGGAAAGGAACTGCTATGCCTTGATTATATCGAAAGACCGTCCTTACAAAAATGAATGTGCAATGCTTGCGAAACTCTCATATCTTAAATCGCAAGATCGCTGCAATTCCACCAAGTGAATGTAATCTTTGACCGGGTTCGAATTCTGTGCTGAAAACGACCATTTTCCCCTGTGAACGTTCAACGTTCTGTATAAGACCGTCAATGTTGCCGGATTCCCTCTCAAGACGAAGCATCTCATCCGCAACCAGAAGGGTTTCCACAGCACCGAAATCGATTGCCTGCTTCACTTCATCCATACCATAGGCAACCTTGCCATCAAGTGCTATCTCTTTTAAGAGGCTGTCCATGAGAGAGGATTCCCTTGCGATCCTTGACTCTTCCATGATACGGTCGACAGCACCCCTTCGAAGAACTTCCTGGAAGCCGGACATGCCTATGGAAGAAGTATCCTCAACAAGGATACCTGCTACAAGATCCGAGTTCTTAGACGATGCATACTTCATGAAATCATCTTTAGTAAAACCAGGACCTGAAACTACCACCGACTCAGTTCCACTCATTGCATGGGTCAACTGGTCGAGAATAGTACTGAAGAACACTTCTCGAAGCGTGCCTTCCCCTTTACCGGAAGACTGAGTTATATGAGAGTATATCTCAATTCCATAATGACGTACAAAACCAATGTCCGCATCCCCTTCTTCGATTGCCACGAGAATGACCTTGGGTCTTTTGGAAGATGCTTCCGCTTCATTAACACGTTCTAACTGATCCTTTTTCCAGTATTTTGTGATGGAAAGGTTCGTACCATCTTCAATGTTCAACGTATGATAAAAACCCGCATCCATTCCATGTTCAATAAGACCATGGACCCGTAGACGGTTAGAGAATTTATGGAACTCAACATCCTCGACCCTCACGCCGAGGCGTACGGTCTTCTTCTCGGCCTTTTCGGGCCTGAGCTTATCGGCCGCAGTATCCGCTTTCCTTTTAGTGAGAGAAAAGACCAGGTCACCCTTCTCGATGATATATTTCAGGTGCCACAGATCATCAAGCGTTTCCGGGGTCAGGGATATCTCCCCTTCCCTGTTGTGTTTCAGATCTCTTTTTGTTACCCTCATGATAATACCCAATATTGTTTCCAGACCATATATCCATAACGGAAAACCGTTATTTCCTGATATCCGATTCACCCGGAGGAAGCATTCTTGCAATTCTGTCAGGTGATGCGATCTGTTTGACAAAGGAAGGGTCTTTCAGCTCATCGACATACATACGATATAACTTCTTGGAAATATCGTTCTGATTGAACTTGCCGGGCATGACCTCTATCACATACTTCCCATTGCTCTGTATCGCAGACAAAGGTCCACCGATAACACGCGTCTCTGCACCCAGGTCAAGACCTATGGCAACACCAACAGGGACATCCTTGTAATAATTACGTTCACCCCGAATGACGAAAGAACCTTTTTTAAGATACTCACCGGATTCAGGTGTCTTTGATACCTGTTCAGGCTTTATCCAGTAACAATCCCCACTGAACTGCCCGGATTTCCAGACACTTGAATAAGATACGACAAACCTTGCCGCTTCTTCGAGAGTAGTTTCAGGAATATCCTTACCTTCGGTCTTAATTACAGTTATCGGAGCTCCGGGAACCTGAGTATGGAAAACAATATCGCGTTTTTCCATATACTTCTTCACGATCTCCTCGTTCGTATCAGAATCCCTTCCACCGATAACAAGGAAACCATCGGATGAGAAGAACCATCTGAACCGGTCATACCAGTGCTTCTTGAAGACGGCCTTTCGCCTTTTAGAAACTTTCTGTTCCCGCTTTTGCATTGCTCTTTTCGTATCTTCGATAGCTATCAAGGCCCCGTCTCGCTTTTTGCTGATCTTCTTGGCCTTATTATAATACATCTGAGCATTTTGAGGAATGGTCTTGCGAATATTGATATTCGCATTTACGACATCAAGATCTACTACCACACTCCCTTCCGCTGGATCGATGCTTACTATAGCCTTCGCTGCTGGAAGGGTATCTTTTGCTTTCTTAAGAGTGTCCCAGATATCTTTCCAGGAATAGCCCTTAGCCCGGGCAGCTTCGAGAACAGAGAGAACCTCTTCTACTGTCTGATAATTTCCATAGATGCTTTCGGCGATCAGTGTGTACTTAGCCACATCCTTTTCAAATTTCAGTATGGCTTCCTGCTGTTTCCTCAGACGTCTTTCAAATACGTCCTCTTTTTCCTTCTTTTTAGCAACTACCTGTTCTATGACCTCTTCAGATGCCTTTTTACCAAAGAACTCATCGAGAGCCTTATTGAACGAAGGGTAAAATTCCTTTTCAGCATCGGAGTATTGCATAAGCTCCAGAGGAAGTACATCCACTGCCTGTAACTCATCTTTCACAGTCTTCTTTATGATACAGGGCTTTAGTTCATGGTTGATTATTGGAGCAAAAACGTCTGTAACAGCTTTGCTGAGTGCAGCCACTTCCTCAGGACTTGCATCCTTTGCAGAGGTATTCTTGTCCACACCTGCCCTTAAACAGACCTCTTCTGCAAGGACCCCACCGAGATTATAACTTGTCGCGATCGTCCTGACAACATTTGAATCAGAAGACATGAAACGCTCGGACATTACATTAGCATCGACATCAAGAGGACTTAGTTGCGCTTCAGGATATTCATAGATCTCACCACTGCGAATACGCCTTCCCCTGAAGGTAACAGGTTTCATAGGCAGGATGATCTTTCGGTCACTGTTCAAAAGGACAATATTACCACGCGAGAACAGTTCGCATACAAGGATGGTCTCAATACCTCCACGTATCACGCCAATCTCGATTATTCTGTCAAAATCATATTGCTTAATAGAAGTGATCCTTCCACCGAGGATATGTTTTCTAAGTAGCATTGGAAAAGCCTGCGGGGTTTTAGGGCTTTCACGCACATAATTGCTCATGTGTGCCCTTTTGCCTGCCTCTATCACCAGGTTGTCCCGACCTTTCCCAAATATAAAGAGATTTATCCTGATCTCATCCGGTGCCGGCTGATATATCTTCCCGATCTTGGAATCGATAAGGGAACCTTCCCCATCGCCAAGTTCAGATACAAGAGCAGCTACATCTGCACTCGTCATCTCCTGTTTCATAGGTGCTTATACCTTCCGACCGGACTTAAGGTTTATCCATCCGGGATCATCTGAAATTATCAGAGAACAACCAGATTAAGCAATAAAGAAATAGTATTAGTACATCAATTGGTTAAAACCAACAATTACCGAATTATTGGAAAATGATACATGGACCTCAAAACCAAACATTATCTCAAATCGAAATTCCAGGAATATTACAGGACTGCTGAAATTCATCTGCCTGCAAGACTACCAGAACGGGAATGGGGAGTTATTTCTTTTGATGATATGCCTGAAACTGTGATGAGGAGGCATAAGGCATTTGGTTCTGCCGGCGAGGTTGAGGATTACCTTGCCGGAATGGCACCTGCTCATGTATATTATTCCGTTGCATATTATACGTATCCGAACGCTCCGACCATGAAAGAAAAGCAGTGGCTGGCTGCAGACCTTATATTTGACCTTGATGCAGACCATATCCCGGGAGCACCCAATTCATATTCTGATATGCTCGAGCATGTCAAAAAGGAGACATTGAAGCTCTATGACCTCCTGACAAACGATTTCGGGTTCAAGGAAGAGGATATCGGCGCTGTCTTTTCGGGAGGAAGGGGGTATCACTTCCACATAAGCAATCCGCGTGTGCTCTCCCTTGAAAGTGCAGAAAGGAGGGAGATCGTGGATTATATCAGCGGAAGAGGACTAAACCTCGACAAAATATTTGTCAAGAAAGGTGTTAGCGGAGATGCAGGGAGTGAGAAGGCCACAATGAACGTATTTCCGTCAGAAGATGACGGAGGTTGGGGTGAAAGGATAAACCGTCATATGATAGCATACCTGAGAGAACTGGCAGCAAAAGAGGATGCGGAAAAACTTTTTACCGGATTCAAGGGGATCGGGAAGAAAACATCAAGGCAGATAGTGGAGATATTAAGGGACGAGACCCAGGTAGATCTGCTCAAAAAAGGAAATATGGAAGCTTTGTCACGTGTGAACAAGGATATTATACAGACACTTGCCGAGCGATCGGTCACAGAGCTTTCTGCAAGTGTGGATGAGCCGGTCACAGGAGATATAAAGCGCCTTATTCGCCTTCCGGGATCACTGCACGGGAAATCAGGGATGCGTGTCACATCGTTGTCCATCGCACAGCTTGAGGAGTTTGACCCATTGAACGATGCCATTGTTTTTTCGGACAAGCCGGTAAAATTAAAAGTGATAAGACCTTTTGCCGTACAGATGAAAGGTAAGGACCTCCATGTTGAGGAAGGTGTGCAGGAACTACCGGAATATGCAGCGATCTACCTAATGTGCAGAGGTGCAGCAGAATATGGACCGTAATGAGCTTAAGAGCATACTCCGTGAAGAGAACAGTTCCGCATTAAGAGGATTACCCCATGGGTTCTATGGCCTTGTGGACAAGTATATCCATGAACTGGAAGGAGAGATAAGGCAGATAAGTAACCAGCGTTCTCCCGAATCGAAGATCCTTGAAGATGAGCTTCAAAGTGCCATCAACGATGTGGAGACCATATTCATCAGGCGCATACGCAAAATAACATCGAGGGCGACTTCGAATGCGTTTTCAAGCAGCCCACCAAAGCAGGACCTTGACAAGCTCCTTCCTGAGGAGCAGAAGGTCTATGAAGCAACCCTTTTTGCAATACAGGTCGCAAGAGGAGAGTTGCTGGAACCTATACTGGATCCGACAGCAAGTTCTAATGCAGAGAAGGTAGAAACAAGGATACAGGAAGCGAACAATGTTGCTACAGATACTGTCAAAGAGAGACAAAAAGTAGCAGTCGCAGAAATTCCTGCCGTTATTGAAGACAATGGAAAGTCAGAGATAGCCAAAAGGAATATAAATGAAGAATACTTTGTTGTCCGAATATTGAAAGACCTACCGACATTTAATGCCGTAGATAAACGAAATTATACTACTCATGCAGAAGATGTTGTTGTTTTACCCGCAATGAACGCAAACGTTCTGGTAAAACGAGGCGCAGCTCATCTTATTACAAAGATAATAAATTCAAATTGATAGAAGGTGTAAATAATGAAAATTCCAAAGAGGTTCAGAACTTATTGCCCATCCTGCAAAACACACACTGAACACATTGCAGAAAGAGTGAAAAAAGGCAAAGCATCGGCAATGACACATATCGCAAGGCAGAAGAAGAGACAGACCGGTATCGGAAACAGTGGTAAGTTCTCAAAGGTCCCTGGAGGAGACAAACCTACAAAGAGAGTATCACTTAAATACCGCTGCGCAACTTGCAACAAGTCCCATCAGAGACCATGTTTCAGAGCAAAGAAATTCGAGTTTAAGGAATGAGAATCATGACAACCCCTAAAAGCAGATTTTTACGTGTAAAATGTAACGACTGTTCTAACGAACAGGTGATCTTTGGTAGTGCAAGCCGCAAGGTAAACTGCCTTGTTTGTGGAAGAACACTCGCGGAGTCTACCGGCGGAAAGTCAACAATAACAACACATATCCTGGAAGTCCTTGAATAAAGGGTGTAGAATGGATAATAATAATTGGCCAGAAAGCGGCGACTTTGTAGTTTGTACTGTAAAGAACGTAGTCGACTTTGGGGCCTACACCACTCTTGAGGAATATGGAGGCAAGGAAGGATTCATCCATATCTCCGAAGTCAAAGCCGGCTGGGTTAAATATGTTCGTGACTACGTCAGGGAAGGACAAAAGATCGTCTGCAAAGTGCTGAACGTAGATCCAAACCGACGCCACATCGATCTTTCATTGAAAGATGTGAACGAGCACCAGAAGCGTGCAAAGATACAGGACTGGAAGAACGAGCAGAAAGCTACAAAATGGCTTCAGTTCGTAGCAGAGGACATGGGCACCAGTCCGGAAGAGATGGGAGCTGTAACAGCTACTCTGTCGGATGAGTTTGGAAGTTGCTACATAGCTTTTGAAGAAGCTGCCATTAATGGCGAAGAGGCTTTCGAAGGCATTGCTATTAGCAAGGAACTCGCTGAAAAGATAGTCAGTATCTCTCAAGAGAATATTAAACTTCCATTCGTAGATATCGCAGGATATGTGGACCTTACAAGCAATCTTCCTGATGGGATAGAAGTAATAAAGAAAGCATTGAAAGCAGCAGCAAAGGTCAAAATGGACGATGTAAGAGTAGATGTCACTTACACCGGCGCACCAAGATACAGAATCAAGGTAATCGCACCAGAGTACAAGACCGCTGAAGCTGTTTTGAAGAAGGCTTCTGAAAAAGCTATCGAAACTATTGAGAAGAAGGGCGGAAAAGGTATTTTCCACAGACATATAGAAACAGCAAAGGCGTGATTTTCATTGGGAAATAAGCTTCGAAGATGCACCCAATGCAATATTTATACGCTGAAAGACAACTGTCCGGAATGTGGTGAGAGCTCAGGCAATCCCCTTCCGGCACGATTTTCTCCACTTGATCCTTATGGGAAATATAGACGAATCTCTAAAAAACGGGAGATGGAACATGCGTGAAACAACCGTAATTCGCCTTAAGGAAGATATCCGACTGGAGAATACCACACTTCTTGTAGGACTCCCCGGAGTCGGGCATGTAGGTAAACTTGTTGTTGACCACCTTATTGAAAAGCTCGATGCTGAAAAGGTATTTGAGATATATTCCCCCCATTTTCCACCACAGGTAATGGTGAACGAAGAGAGTACTGTCAAACTAGTCAATAACGAGATATATGTTTGCAAAGCTAACGGAAATGATATAGTACTTCTTGCAGGCGATCATCAAAGCACTAGCACAGAAGGACATTACGAGCTAGGTACAATTTACATTGACATTGCTGAAGAACTCGGAGTGAAAAGGATATTCACCCTTGGCGGCTTCCCCACAGGTCAATTGACACATACTGATGAGGTCATGGGCGCTTCCAATGATCTGGAAATGGTGACAGAACTCAAAGAGTATGAGGTCACATTCAAACCAAACGAACCCGGAGGAGGTATCGTTGGCGCTTCCGGACTTTTGCTCGGACTTAGCATGTTCAAGAACATCAAGGCAGCGTGCTTGATGGGACTTACTTCAGGATACCTTGTCGATCCAAAAAGTGCACAGGCACTTCTGGCATTACTTAGCAAGATACTTGGCATCGAAGTAGATGTAAGCGAACTCGAAGAAAGAGCTAAGGAAATGGAAAAGATCGTTGCAAACCTGGTGGAAGCAAAACAACAGGAACAGCAGCAGCAGCAACCGGAAATGTTGAGAGACACTGCCACAGATGAAGATCTAAGATACATCGGGTGAGCTGGTCTAATGCAGATCAATGCTGATCTCCACCTTCATTCAAAATATTCCATGGCATGCTCCAAGAATATGGAGCTGTCAACAATTTCTATTGAAGCAAGGAAAAAAGGAATTGACCTTGTTGCCACCGGGGACTGCATTCATCCAAAATGGCTTGAGGAAATTAAACGAGCCGCTACGGACAATGAGACTATTTCTATCAATGGTACTCATTTCATACCTACAACGGAAATTGAGGATAAGGACCGCGTACACCACCTTTTGATCCTGCCATCGATATCCAAAGCCGAAGAACTGGCAGAGGCCATGTCAAAATATGGTGATCTCACCGTTGATGGCCGTCCCACGGTACGCCTTGACGGCTGCGAGATAGCGCAGATAGCAAAGGACGTGGGTGCCCTTATTGGCCCCTGCCATGCCTTCACACCCTGGACAGCCCTTTATGCATCTCACAATTCCCTTGATAGCTGCTATGGGGACATGACGGAATACATATCATTCCTCGAACTCGGATTAAGTGCAGACAGCGATTATGCGGATCGCATAAGCGAGCTGCACAGACTTACTTTTCTCACGAACTCCGATGCACATTCCCCCTGGTCCAACAAGCTCGCACGCGAATTCACGAGATTCAAGGTCCCGAGCATCGATTTTGAAGGACTTGAAAAAGCAATACTACGCAAGGAAGGATACAAAGCAACCCTGAACGTAGGATTCTTCCCGGGAGAAGGAAAATATAACGAATCCGCGTGCATCAAATGTTACACCCATTATACCCATGAGGAATGCATAAGACAGAACTGGAGATGTCCTGAATGCAGAGGACAGATCAAGAAGGGAGTTCAGGACAGAGTGAACGAACTTGCAGACCTCGATAGCCCACAACATCCCGACCACCGTCCTGATTACATACACCTTGCCCCCCTTGCTGAAATAATAATGATGGCGCTCGGACATGCCAGCATCACCACAAAAGGTGTGACTTCCGCATGGACAGCCCTCATAGAAAGATTCGGCAACGAGGTCGCAGTCCTTCTTGATAGCAAAACCGAACAGCTTGGTATAGTGGACCAAAGGATAGTCGATGCCATAATAGCATTCAGGAACGGTGAAGTGATAATTCGTCCTGGCGGCGGCGGAGAATACGGCCACATAGAGCTACCAAGCTCAAAGGAAGATGGAACGGAAACACAAAACCAGAATAAAACAAAAGCCCAGAGTTCCCTTTTCGATTTCTGATAGCTTTTACGACACATATATATTCAATTAACACCATCAAACAGAACAGTGCCGAGGTGGCAGAGCGGACTAATCCAACGGTGTATTTATGCCGCGGAGTCTAAACGCGGCAGGCTCGAGACCTGTTTCTCCTAACGGAGTGCTTGGGTTCGAATCCCAACCTCGGCGTTCTATTTTATGTTCAAATCCTAATACTTTCACTCCATTTGGCTTAATTATCTTTAATAAGCCACCAAGTGAGAATTATGATTTATAACCACATCCTAAATTTATTGCGCGCACAAAATAAAATATATAATAGCGATTATTCAGATGAGTAGAAGCAAATTATATCACAATTCGAGAATACACTTTTTGCTGAAGGTCTAAAACCAATTCGGGTTACTAAATACTTGAGTCACATCGGACTTTTACTAAACATACATAGTTTAGACTTGCTTAATCCTTCTAAAAATGAGATAATTCGAGTTATTGGTGAAATCGAAAAAAGAGATATGAGCCAATGGACAAAACATGATTATAAGGTAACAATCAAACGATTCTACAGATGGTTTAATGATGGGATTGAACCTAATTATACAAACTGGACACACCTTAAAATTCCAAATAACCATATTCCTAATGAGCTTTAACGGAAGATGATATCATAAAAATGATACTCACAGCTTCAAATAATAGAGATAGAGCCTTAATAGCAATTCTTTATGATTCGGGGTGTAGAATTTGTGAAATTGGGAACCTCAAAATAAAACATATCGTTTTCGACCAATATGGTGGAACAATCCATGTAGATGGGAAAACAGGAAGAAGACGAGTAAGAATAATTTCAAGTTGTCCATACCTTGCATCATGGTTAGAAATTCATCCATACAGAGAAGATCCAGAAAGTTATGTATGGATAAACATAGGAGTATGCACTCATAATAAGCACATGACATACAATGCATTTGCAGCGGTGATTAAAAGACTTTCAAAAAAAGCAGGAATTAAAAAAAGAGTTCATCCCCACTTATTTAGACATTCCAGAAGCACAGAATTAGCACAACATCTTACACAAGCCCAGATGGAATCACACCTCGAATAGATTCACGGTTCAAAGATGCCAGCTACTTATATTCATCTTTCAGGTACACAGGTCGATAATGCACTTTTAGAAATGTATGGCCTCAAACCGGAAAAAGAAAAAGCATATCTCTCTTTTCAAGAATGCCCACGATGCAAGCACAAAAATGGTGCAACATCTACTTTTTGTAGTGTATGTGGTGCATCTCTTACTATTGAAAATATGATAGACATAGAAGAACAAAGAAATGAGATTGCTAAAAAGCTTATGGCAATGATAAAGGATGACCCTAGCATTATTGACATTATGGAGAACATTTCTTGAAATAATATAATCTTAGTGATGCAAAATGACCGTCGCGCCGGAAAACCGGCATCGGCACCAATCAATTTGTTGCATTCACAAAAAAACCACATACAAAAAAAAAACAAAAGTTATAAATTATTACAACGAGTACCTAAATGGATTATTAATGGACTCCGACAAAAGCCAACAAGAAGTAGAGAGCAGAGAAAAGCTCATTCAGATGTTTTTAATCGTGGGCGGATTTATAATTTCAATACAATCAACCGAATTAAACATATTAGTGAAGCCATTTACAATTTTATTATTATTTGGATTATGCTATTACATAATGTTAACAAGGACAAAACAATGGCTTTCAATTGACATACTTGTCATATTTTTTTCAATATCGTATGCGATTTTTCTCACTTCTTTTATAGAAGTATCTGCAGTAGAAACGATTTCACCTATAAAAACAAATTATTTGAAAATAATGTTTGCAGTATTATTCTTTTACTCTTTACTATCGCCTCAAAATTCAGAAAAATTAAACCTTAAATATGATTTATTTAAAGAAAAAGTGGATTCAAAAAAAATATATTTAGGGATAATCTCGAGTATTTTACTTATATTTATACTAGGCACATGGTACATATTTAATTATTTATAAAATAACATGATATGAAAATAAAGCTACGGCTATTCATGCAGCAGCCCACTTATGCCAAGGAGCCAAAATCAATGATTGACTATCATTTCTGATATATGGCATATCTTTTCTCAAATCACCACGAAGGGCATACAGCAAAGACAAAAATTCATCATTTTGATTGATCGTTTTAGCACCACCACGACCAACAACAGAAGTACGAATCCAAATATTTGTAACATTTGATTCACGTTCCCACTTCATACAGGAATGAACACCTTTAGAAGCACTGTAAATACGCCTTCCTGTCTTCCAAAGAACTGCATTATAGACAAACCACTCAGGCTTATCAAAAGACCTACAAAGCGACTTTTCAATGTATTTAACAAGATATGCAGTAAGACTTCTAATTGCACCACCTGTGGAACGCTCATCAAGTCTGCAATAGTCTGAATCACTTATACCATACTTCTCAACCCACAGAGAGCGGATTTTATCAATATCTAAATCATCACACCAAACAGCAACATGCATATGAGCGAATCCGCTATCATGCGGTTCGAGAAGTGTTAGATATTCAAAATCGGAATATTCATGCCTTAAGACATCAGATAGAGCAGTCCAGTCTGGTTAAAACCAGACGGCGAACTATTCCGAGAGCATCGAACTCTCTTTTTAGTCTGTCATAATCTTGTTGCGTATCCACCCTAATAATGTCATTATTGTGTTGTGTCATTGGTATGAGGTTCTTGTCTCTGTCTTTCCATGCACGAACTGTTTTAGTATCGTACATAATGTACCCATAAATGCTCTTGTATCCAAAATCAAGATAATTGGAAAGCTTGATAAGTGCACCTTTGATGTTTATCCATGTGTTCTCATTTCGAAAAAAGACCCTTGTGCATGTATCTCTTATTATATCCAGGACTCCGAGTATGCGGTATTGTTCCAAGTATCGCCATGCTGACCTTTCAGGTATTCCGGTAGCATCTACTATGTCTCTAAAACTTGCAAATCCATTTTTGTTGAATGCTACGAATGAAAGGAAACGCAGGGATGCCAGATTATCAGGCAATGGTATTTCTGCTGGTTCTGGGTTTTTTTTGAACTTAACATTTCAGCTAAGTTTAATTAATTGTAACTATTCAGCCTACCTATCGTCAATCTTGTATGACTGACTATAATACAAAAAATTAATTTGCAACCCTAAAATCAAACAATCGTTGGAACAAATGGCTTTCCATCGATTGCATCTTGAATAGCTTTCATCACAGAAAGTTGATTCTTCTTAACAGTAGAAATGTAGCTTCTTATACGACAGAAAGAACGTGCTCCTTGCACACTTCGGAACGTTCCTGATATCTTCTGCTGTACTTTCATCATTCTCACATCTCTTTCTGCGAGATTGTTCTCAAATGGGACTTTTAAGTCGTACATAAACCTGACAATGTCATTTTTGTAATTCATGAAACGATCCAGCAGATTTTTTGCCGTGGTTTGTTTATTTCTTCCACGTTTCTTTGATTGTATTTGGAGTGGTGGATTCTCTTCCAACCCAGTATGAACTATACGATTATAACAATCTTCGAATTCTTTTATC
>NZ_JAGSOI010000070.1 GCF_023684405.1 Methanococcoides seepicolus
TTTGAGGTCATTCGCACGAACAACGGCAGGGTCCGCACTTTCTATGCCCAATGCTGCGATATCGCCAGAGGTATGATATTTCACGATGGTCTTCAATATCTCGAGGCTCTGTTCCGGATAGGCGACCATCGTTGCAGGGTTCGTGTTATCCATGTGCAGAACTTTCAGTTCAGGTGCGACCTTTCGGATACCACTGTAAAGGGTTTCCAGAACGTCCGGGCTCGGCTGAAGAACATCAGCACCTATATCCTTAGCATGATAACTCAATAGGTCCGGCTGCCTCCCAATACGGAAGTTCCTTGCACCGAGATCATAAAGTGAAGATACTTCAGCGATCACATCTGCCACAGGACGGTGATCAGAATGACCGTAGAACCGTTCAGTGCAGAAGGAACAGTGTACCTTGCGACCACATCCGCGATAGGTTTCCATTTCACACATAACGTGAGGATAATCGGGATGTTGAGCTATTATGAAAGCACCGAGCTTAGACCATCTGCCGATCTCATCCACGGTCCTCATCCTGTGGGAAATATCTTCAGGATCACAGAGTTTACCATTTTCGAAAAGGTCATAGACAAAAGCTTCGATATCACTTTTTGCGAGAATAGTATCCTCGGCATCTATTCCAAGCTCTTTTGCACCTTTGCCACCTTCTTTACTGAAACCAAGACGGATGGGACCACCTAGGACCTTGATACCTGAAGCAAGGGTGCAGAGGTTCTCGATCTCACCGGGAGTTATCGGTGAGGAACGGAGGTATTTACCGGGAACCGTCATACCGGACAATATTACCACAATATCAGCTTTTTTCAAGAGCTGGGCATCTTCAGGAGTTGCTGTTCTGAGACTGTCGATGGTAAAATAATCAATGTCATGCTCTAAAAAGCCCTTTTCACGCAGGGCTCCGGCTATGTAACGAATATAAGGAGAAATATAGGGCGGGACTCCGAAACATGCCGGTTCATCCACATAACCATCTATTATCACAGCTCTCATGAGATACTAAAAGGAAGGATGGCATATAAATGAACCTTTTGATATAATATGCCATATTATTCATATAGTTTAATCGTGTAGAATAGTTGGTCATTGCATTTACGAGGTTATCATATGAGAAGTGACAATACAAAGAAAGGAGACGCACGAGCGCCGAACAGATCGCTTTTGAAAGCTATGGGAGTGACGGATTCTGAGATGAAAAAACCGTTCATAGCTGTTGTGAATTCCTGGACAGAGTTCATTCCGGGACATATTCACCTTGACAAAGTAGCAGAAGCTGTAAAGGCCGGTATTCGCAATGCAGGCGGAGTTCCTTTCGAGTTCCATACAATAGGTGTCTGCGATGGGATCGCAATGGGACATGAAGGTATGAAATACTCACTTCCAAGCAGGGAAGCAATAGAAGATACTATTGAGATAATGTTGCAGGGACAGCAGATGGACGGCATGGTCATGGTCACTTCATGTGACAAGATCACCCCTGGACACCTGATGGCTGCCGGAAGAGTGGACATTCCGGCAATTGTTGTGACAGGCGGCCCAATGCTCCCAGGATTCGTTGATGATAAATACACAGACCTTGTATCCGTTTTTGAGGGTGTTGGCGCCTGCCGGAGCGGTGCAGTCTCATCTGAGAAACTTAAACAGCTTGAAGATCTCTGTTGCTGTGGTGCAGGCTCCTGTGCAGGAATGTTCACTGCAAACACAATGGCATGTATGACAGAGGCTCTCGGGCTCAGTCTTCCAGGATGTGCGACCGCACATGCAGTAGATGCGAAAAAGATGCGCATTGCAAAGGAGTCAGGAGAAAGGATCGTTGCAATGGTAAGCGAAGGACTTACCGCACGTCAGATAGTCACTGATAAGTCATTCGAGAATGCGATAAGAGTGGACCTTGCGGTCGGAGGAAGTACCAACACGACACTTCACCTGCCCGCCATAGCACACGAATTCGGGCTTGAGCTTCCTCTTGAGAAGTTCAATGAACTGAGCAAGACAACTCCCCACCTGATAGGACTTAGACCTGGTGGAGATAACTTCATGATCGACTTTGAGAGAGCTGGCGGAGTTCATGCAATTCTGAAGAGACTCGTAACAAAGCTCAACCTTGACGAGAAAACGGTCACCGGAAAGACCATTGGTGAGAACATCGAGGAATTCGTCATTGTCAACCCAAAGACGAACGCACGCGTTATCACGACAATCGAAGAACCACTCCACGAGGAAGGCGGTATTGCGGTCCTGAAAGGAAACCTTGCCCCTGATGGAGCTGTGGTCAAACAGTCTGCCGTTGATGAGAAGATGCTCAGGCACACCGGACCTGCAAGGGTCTTCGACAGTGAAGAGGAGGCAATGGAAACCATCCTTAAAGGAGATATCAGATCAGGTGACGTTGTGGTCATCAGGTACGAAGGACCAAAAGGAGGACCAGGAATGCGAGAGATGCTCTCCCCGACATCCGCCATAGCAGGAATGGGACTTATCGATTCCGTTGCACTCATTACTGACGGAAGGTTCTCAGGCGGTACAAGAGGTCCATGCATAGGACATATATCCCCTGAAGCTTATGAGGGCGGCCCTATTGGATTGATACAGGAAGGCGACATCATTGAGATAGACATGCCTGGAAGAAGACTTGAGCTCAAAGTTCCGGAGGAGGAACTTGAAAAGAGAAGGGCCTTGTTCGAACCGGTTGAAAAGGAAGCCACCGGATACCTTGCACGCTATCGAAAGATGGTGTCTTCAGCAAGCAAAGGTGCTATCAGAGAGTGACTACTCCCACGACTAAAGATCGTGGGCTTCTATGATTTTTCAGTCAAGAGATTGTAGTCCCAATCTCAGTATGTTGATAGATGCATTGTGATCTCTATCTAATTTAAGGCCACAACACGAACAATCGTGAATGCGGTCTTTCAATTCCTTTTTGACAATAATTCCACACCTTGAACACATCTGGGAAGTGTATGCAGGATTAACCAATACTACTATTGAACGGCACATTCTGCCTTATTCTTGGTAGTGTCTACTAGTGTCGGGTTATGAAGTGCATAGATCATATGGCATAATTTTCGAAACACCAAAATGACCGATAGGTATCTACAAAAACCATAGCATCGATCTTCGCCACAGGCGCGCATTCCACTGCTATCAAACCCATGGCCCAACATACAATTCTCAGAACAGCAAATACGCCGCCGCTTGAAAACGGTATTGTATTTCATGGCCGTGGTGCAGGAACGTGCCGCGCTGCGCGCGTGTGGTCGCGACGTTTTTAGCATCTGTATTGCCCCTTTCCATGTAGCAACATTGTATGGTTGACTCGACACTAGTGTATGCATGTCATTCCGTTTTTCAGACACGGATTGAGAATTGCATCACATCCCCACATAAAGTCAAATCCGTGTAAATCCGTGTAAATCTGTGTTAATCCGTGTCTAAAAACGTTAAAAGACACGGATTTATACAGATTATTGAAGAATGAGAATATAGTGTAGAGACTATGCGTAAAATTTATATAAGTTAGTGGACTTTTCCGACAATCTCGATAGACATATCATTTCCATCGTCACCGGGTTCATTCAGAACATCAAAGCATGATATAGTCGGTTCAGCCACATCTTCCTGAACCGGTATGATGTCCAAAGCATCCCCAACATATGCATTATTTAAGCTGTTGTTCGACACCGGAGCTTCGCATTCTGCCCTGTCCAGCTCTTTTTCAAGAAGTGCTGCCACAAAGGAATCTCTATCCCCAACATCGGACAATTTCTCATATAACTTATCAGATATACTGACTTTAAGCTCTTTCATGGCTGACCAATCTGGGAAAGGTGAACTACTCCACACTTACGCATGGAGCTTCCTGCTTCATTCTTTGAACTATCGTTCACAAGTCCACAGGCTCTTCTCCCTCGTTCCGAAGGTGATTCAAATGTTTAGTAGATTTTGATTTTGAAGTGCAAACTTCTTGATGTTGATTGCAGCATTAATGTCTCTGTCATGCATTGCATCACATTCGAGACATTCCCACTTTCTATCAGCAAGTGTCATTTCCCTTTTATAATGTCCACACACATTACATATTTTAGTAGATGGTTCGAACTGACCAATCTTCAACAATATTTTGCCGTACCATTCTGCTTTATATTCAAGTTGCCGAAAAAACTCACTCCACGAAACATCACTGATTGCTTGTGCAAGATGGTGATTCTTTAACATCCCATTAACATTCAACGTTTCCACTGCTATAGCTTGGTTCTCGCTTATCAGTTTAGAAGTAGTTTTGTGCAGAAAATCGGTTCTCTGGTTTCGTATCCTTTCGTGTAGTTTTGCTACTTTTAGCCTTGCTTTATTACGATTAGCAGAACCTTTTTGCTTTTTGCTCAATCTTTTCTGCAAGACAGTCATTCGGTCGATGCTGTTTTTTAGATAATTGGGGTTTTCAATCTTCTTGCCATCGGAAAGTGTGGCAAAATGAGTTATACCTACATCTATCCCCAACGTCGTTTCATCATCGAAAGTTTGTGTATTTGGAAGTTTTTTCCCATCGTCAACAAGAATACTGATGTGAAACTTTCCCGTGCTTGTGACTGATATTGTTGCAGTTTTTAGTTTCCCTTCAAACTTCCGATGTAATCTTGCCTTGATTGGATGTTTGATCTTAGGAAGCTTGATTGAATTGTTCACAAAATCTACTTCATAATGTTGAGGAACAGAAAATGATTGAACTATATTTTTTCTTGATTTAAAATTTGGGAAGCCTGTCTTTTCCCTAAAAAATTTAGTAAAAGCGGATTCGAGGTTGATGAGTGAACTCAACAATGACTGTGAATTAACTTCTTTGAGCCATGTGTTCTCTGGTTTCAGTTCATGAACAAGACAACTTTGTAAATCGAACCTTGATCAATGTTTTTTATCAGTTTCGTATGCTTTGACTTTCTGTTCTAATGCCCAATTATATGTAAACCTACATGCACCGATATGTTTTAGAAAAATCTCTTTTTGAGATTCAGTTGGATATAAACGGTATTTGTAAGCCTTTAGCATCAATACCATTATGCGTTTTAACAAAATATAAACGTTTTGTAAAACGTGGACAGCACGGCTTCCACCCCCCAGCTTACGCAAGGAGACTTCCCACCTGATGAGTTAAAAAGAAATATGCATGGAAGCAATACATAAACATTTTCAAGGCGGTCGATTTCAGACCAGCCTGTTAAGAGGGTGTCTGGATGCTGTCTGGGAAACCAGATCGGATGAAGCTTCCGCGATCATAATATCAGCCATCGCGGCCATTGGGAAGGTGTACAGGGCATTCTCTATAGGACCATAAAGTACAAAATCACCACCAACTAATTGCTGCATCGTTACCGTTCCGATATCACACATGCGATATACAAGAGGATCGAGCTTCTTCTTCTCCTTGAGCCATCTCCATGAGGAAGGAGCATTATGAATACCTGAACCTACCGGGAATCCCCATTTCTCCTTGGCTGCCATTGTCATACGAAGTGCAATGCCTGCACCATTACCCATGGGGGTAATGCTCGGATCAATAAGGATATTACTGATACCACAGTCCTCTGCCACTTCGATCAATCCCTTGTCAAGCAGTTTGCCCCCATCTTCAAGAAGGGACATCCTTCCCTCAAGGGAAGAATCCATTGCATTGAAACCAAGAACAATAGCACTGTCAATGTCAGAAAGCCGGAGTGCTTCGCATTCAGCTTCTGTGATGCTCATATTGATGGAATTGTAGATTGTCTTGTCAGCAAGGCCGATATCAGTAACATACTCAGCAGAAGCCATTCTGACCTCCGGTTGCGGAGAATCGATTATGAATGGAGAATCAGTTACAGATGATACAAAGTCAATATATTTCTGCATACTTTCGACCGTGTTGGCAAAGATATGCACTATCGAAGGATTACCGGTCTCATCCGACATTAGATCCTGCACATTCACAAGATCCTCTGCAGCGAACCGGTCAAATATCCCGATATCCGCATTCTCTACAATTTTATGCCCTTCATAGAAGATAGTACCTGCAAGGACTGTCGGTAGCTCACCGGGCTGCCCGCCCATCTTCACTCCGGCAATATTCACGATATTCTGCTCCTTCTGGAAACAGAACATACTGCCACCCACCATATCCTTTGGGACTGTCATCCTCTTGGTCACAACTTCCACAACAAAAGGACCTTCACAATATGAACCGTCCTTTGAGCAGTATTCATCAACAATACTGTATATTTCATCAATATCAGTAAGACCTATGCGGTCAATTATAGTAACCTGTTTCTGGAAACGTTCGATGGCATCCTTGCCGATGTTCTCCACAAAAGGAATTGCGCCGCCCGAACCAATTATGCGACCATCATCATCAATGCCGTTCTTATGAAGTGCAATAAGCGTCTGTCCGGCAAGGTGACCTTTTGATTCATTGCCACACAGCAGCACATACCTTATATTGGAATTTGAGATAGTGTTTATGATGATCTTTTCCGCACCAAGGTTCTCGGTCTTGCAACTACCCCACATAGCAGCTTCTCCATACGGTTCCAATGAACTCGCAAGTGTGATAACAGCAATACAGGAATCCTCTTTACCGGATACACAATCCCCTTTTACAACAGGCCAGTCACAGGCAACAGTTTCTATGTAAACACCCCTTAATTCGATCCGTTCCTTTCGTTCTTCATGTCCACAAGAGCACTGGCAAGCATTATGGCTTTCGTATAATGGCCACCCACTCGGGAAGTATCCACGAAGACATGATCATCCATCAATACCGGCGCACCAATACCGTCCCCTCCGCCGAGGAAAACAAGTGTCCTGAAGATCAGGTTGCCGGTTATACCATCTGGAGCAAAGATAAAGTTCGCTTCCTTGATGGCATCTTCAATGAGTATTGTATAATGCTTTGCACATATACCGTTATCCCGAAGCCGGGCTGCAAGGAAATCCCCATCTGCAAGGGTACGGTCGATCTTCTCGTGCCTGCCAAGATCTCCCATTCTGCCCCCTGAAAGTATGCCCACCACAGGCTCGATATCGAACCTGCGTATATGTTCGACACCAAGACGCACAAGGGTTATCTTGTCCGAAAGGTCATTTCCCTCATCGATACCGACAGGAGCAAGGAAGAACGGGACACCATCCGCACTTATCAGAAAAGCCATGCGATACAACTTATCGATGCCAAGGACATTCTTAAGATGGGAAAGAGTGCCGGAAGCATTAGCAGTGCCTCTTACCGCAGCATCCACGGAACCGGAAGCAAGCAGATCACCAAGCACCATCTCGGGTTCATGGGTATTGATGATCTCAAGAAAAGTTCCCACAGAATCGATCTCCTTTTTATCCCCTACGAGAATAACGTGAGCATAACCTGAATTGTGGGCATTCTCGATACTGGAGATCATCTTTGCAGAAGGGTTGCGAACTCCTATGGCGACCTTTGCTATATTTGAAATAGCCCTTCTCCTAACAACATCCATAAGACCTTCTGTGCTGCTTTGCCGAGCCACGATACACCTGCCAGAAATGATATTAATTAGAATCAACAAAGAAATGCAAACATTAATTACTTTTCCCTTTTATGTAAGGTATGATCACAGATGGCAGAATCTATCGAATGGGTTGAAAAATACCGACCACGGTCCCTTACGGACATTGTAGGCAACAAAAAGTCTGTTGTGGATATGCGTGAATGGGCACAGTCATGGCTATCAGGAACGCCTGAAAAAAGAGCGGTCATACTGCATGGTCCTGCAGGTGTTGGAAAGACCTCTGCAGCACATGCACTTGCCAGGGACCTTGACTGGGAGACCATTGAACTTAACGCAAGTGACCAGAGGACAGCAGGCGTCATTGAAAGGGTAGCAGGTTCTGCATCAAAGATGAGCTCCCTTACAGGAACCACTGCAAAGAGACTTATCATACTTGATGAGGCCGATAATATCCACGGGAATGCCGACAGAGGAGGAACCCGGGCCATCGGCGGCATTATAAAGAACACAGACCACCCCATCGTGCTTATTGCCAACGATCTCTATGGACTTACACCTTCCATACGTTCACTCTGCATTGAACTCAAGTTCAATTCAGTACAGGGACGTTCCATGATACCGGCACTTAAGAGGATCTGTGTCGAAGAGAAGATAATGTGCGGTGTCGGAGTTCTTGAAAAGCTAGCGGAGAACGCCGGAGGGGACCTGCGAAGTGCCATTAAAGACCTTCAGGCAGTGGCAGTCGGAAGGGATGAGATACACATAGAGGATATCGCTACTTCCGAAAGGGATACAAAAGAGTCGATCTTCAAAGTGCTTGGAAAGATATTCAAGCACACAGACCCAAAGAAAGCACTGGAAGCTACCTATGGTCTTGATGAGACCCCTGAGAACCTTATCCACTGGATAGACGAGAACCTGCCTTTACAATATGGAACTGAAGAAGGCACAGAGGAAGACCTCATCACAGGATATGGGCATTTGGCTAAAGCGGACAGGTACCTCGGGCGTGTAAGAAAACGACAGAGCTACCGTCTATGGAGATATGCAGGTGCCCTTATGACATGCGGTACCGTTGTTTCAAAGACCCACGTTGGCCGCGGGTTCACAAAGTACCAGCCACCATCGTTCTGGCGAAAGATGGGACAATTAAGGGCAAAACGTGATATGAGAGATAATATCGCTTCAAAGATAGCGGACCATGCCAATAAATCCATGCGATATTCACGCACAGACCTTGCACACCTTTACGGCAGGATGCTGGAAGAAGACGAATATGCAGCAGATGTCACTTTCGATCTTGAACTGAGCATTGATGAGATGGTCTATCTCACGGGCAAGAAAAAGGTCACAAAGGACATACAGAGGATACATGACCTCGCACAGGCAAGACGACAGAGCCTTGGACGCGATGAAGGTCAGGCGTTCTTTGAGAAGAAGCCCAGAAAACAGACCCCTGACAAGAAACAGATGGACCTTACACAGATAATCAACAGCGCACCTCAAGAGGACAAGAGCGAAAAGAAAGAGAGCGAAAATGTACCTCCTGTTAAAAAGAGTGCATCAAAGGCTAAACCGCAAAAGACATTGTTCGACTTCTGAAATATAGCATTTCCCTTGCATTCGAGATCAAGTAAAAGAAGGGAATTTCAAGATATTGAGACACAAACTTAAAAGGTGTGTCAATATCAACGGTTTACTTTATCAGATAATCCATAAGAGCCCTTATTTAGTAAATTAATTTTTCAAAATAACTTGGCCACATTTGCTCATGACCCTACCTTAAAGGCTTCTTATCGAGCTTATTGTAAAGCTAAATATAGTTTGGTCAGAATAGATAGTAAGCTATATATGAAATAGGGACTGAACTTAACATACATAATTTATTTGGTGGTCGGGGGACACAGATGAAAATGCTAAAAGGACTATTAGCTGTGCTTTTAGCAACCAGACAATCTGTAAAAACTGTCCATTGAAGGTCAATTATATTTGATACCAGAGATGGTGTAAAAGTAAATAATTGCTAAATCAAAATTGGGGTAATGAATATGTTATACATGGAAATCAGTACATGGGAACCAGAGAAACGTGATCTGATACTTGAACACTTCAAAGAGATCAAAGTGCCTGCAGGAGTAAAGGTACACGATCAATGGGTAGATCTAACAGGATCTCGATATTTTATCTTATATGAGTGCGACGATGCGGAAGCTTTTGCAGCATTTAACCTTCCATGGTCAGATATTTGCTACATTGAAACTGTTCCTGTAATGAAATCAACCGATTTCATATCAGTAATGAGCAGAAAATACTAAGGCCAGATATCAAATATCGCTAAAAAATTAATAATGCATGAGATTCACCATGAAATTCAAAAGAATTTCATTTTTTTATATGGTGTAATTATTAAATCAAAATTGGGGAAATGAAAATGTTATACATGGAAATCAGTACCTGGGAACCAGAGAAACGTGATCTTATAGTTGAACACTTAAAAGAACTGAAGATGCCTGCAGGAATAAAGGTACACGATCAATGGGTCGATCTCACGGGAGGAAGATATTTTATCCTGTATGAATGTGAGGATGCAGAGACTTTTGCAAAATTCAACCTTCCATGGTCGGATGTGTGCTACATTGAAACTGTCCCTGTAATGAAATCAACCGAGTTCATATCACTGATGAGCAGAAAAAGCTGAGATCCGAGAGATGGTCAAAAGTAAATAATGCAAATGTGATCCAGGACGATATTGAAGCCAGTAATGGATCAATGAACATCAATTACACAGTAATAATGCCATGAGATCCTCTTGGATCTAATTTTTTATGGTATAATTGTTAAATTAAAAGTGGGGTAATTAATATGTTATATATGGAAATCAGTACTTGGGAACCAGAGAGTCGTGATCTCATACTTGAACACTTTAAAGAAATAAAAATGCCTGCAGGGATAAAGGTCCACAATCAATGGGTCGATCTCACGGGAGGCAGATTTTTTATCCTATATGAGTGCGACGATGCAGAGGCTTTTGCAACATTCAACCTCCCATGGTCGGATGTGTGCTACATTGAAACTGTTCCTGTAATGGGAGCAAACGAGTTCATGACAATAATGAGCAAAAGGAACTGAATCCCCTTTTTTCAGGGGATTATTTTTATTTCTTTTTCTTCCTTTCCTAAGAATAATTTAATGGGGCCAATTGGGAATGCTTTTGTTGGATATCCGTAAGCAAAATTGCCTTCACTGTCTGAAACGATTGTTTGCGAAGCTTTGATCTTCAATAGAACATTTTCTGCACTTTCAATTTCTCCATTTATTATTATATCATAGTTTCCTGAAGGAACATCTTTGTCAATGTATATCGCCCGCCCATTTTCAGCTTCTCTGTACTGCTTAAAAGGTATAAGCATTCGGACCGTGAAGGTCATATTCCTGACATTATATGCCTCGACCCGGAATTCGTTTGGTATTGAATTTATCGCCACGTCATCGAACCTGTGTTCATACTTTTTATCATTAACAGGAATTGACATCTCGAAATTGACGTCTAATTTTATACTTTTATCAGGTTTTGTTTTCCCTGAGATCATTAGCTCCTCGCCTTGCTTTAATTGAATAGAAGATACATCCCATTCAATCAGATCTCCATGTGAGATTTCAGGAACTGGTCTATAGAACAATGAATTTATTTTTTTGATGAGCGTAAGGAATAGATTATAATCTTCTTTGATCGTAATGATCCCCCCATATACTAGTGATCCCCACAAGTACCTAAGATAATAATGTTCTGCATTTATATCTAAATGAATTTGTGACTTTAGATGCTGATCTCACTGCAATTTTCAGGAAAAGTAGCCGAGGTATAGTAGAAAAGTTAAGACAAGGTTGTAATTACTTCTGGTTCCACCAAATTCCCCCATTGGCCTATACAATTACATTAAAATGTATACTATTTAGATTTATTGAGAAGTTGTCATTTTGAACATATTATCCTGATTTGACAGAACATAGATACGATAATTCATTCCTTGCATTTTGTTTTCCGCTTTGCAAAGTAGATCAAATGATTTTCATAGAGTTTGAAGAGTGTAAAACAAAGAGTCAGAAGAGTCAACAACCACCGGTTGAAACCAGTGGCATCCTGCTCACTATAGGTGAGATTTACTCTTTGTTACGGTTCCTTCTGTAGATTGCGAATGCTCCTGTTGGAATTATCAATCCTAGGATAAGGGTGATCAAATTGGGGGTGAGCATAGTTCGTTTAAGATGGCTTGCGTTATCCTCATATGAATGTTCGGGATCGGTGTCCATAACCTCAACACTTATCTGGGTATCCTTGTCTTCCATCCCTACAATGGCAAATGGTGAAAATGAGTCCGGTTCTGCCTGATAGTAGGCAATACCATCACGGGTCTCAATATATGTTGTTGGGACATTTTCCCATTTATCGGTTTCAGAGTTGTAATGCTTCATGAAGACCTTTTGAGAATCGATGTTGTTCTCTTCAATCCATGCAGCATTTACATTGAACTCCAGTATTGCGTCCTTTATGTTATTTGGAACGGCGAATCCTTCATAGCCCACCCAGATGTTCAGGTTCTTGTAAACAGTTCCTTGTGGTGTTTCTTTTACAAGTTCTGATGTTTGTTTAAGGACCTCTATGGTGATGGGTACACTTTTGGCCGTCACGCCGGATGTGAACTTTATGTAGGTAACAGGATTCGCAGTTCGTTCAAAATGATGTTCTACAGGTGTGCCGCTAAATACCCTCAGGTTAGCAAAATCGGTTGTCAGGACATTCTTTGCGTCTTTGTCAGGGCTTGTTCCGGCACCGCTTCCGCCAGAGCTACCACCTGAGCTGGAACTGTCGCTTGGGGTGCTTGCGTCATCGGACAAGGAGTTCAAGTGTATCGTCTTTGTCTCGCCATCGATGGTCAGTGTGAAATCCCCTTCTGGCATGGAAGTGGTCGAATACTTGAATTCGTAACGGCCTTCCTTTACCGGGATCTCGC
>NZ_JAGSOI010000071.1 GCF_023684405.1 Methanococcoides seepicolus
AGGTCAATATCTTTCACAAACCAAGGAGATGATAAGCCAAGTGCAATTTGAATGAGTTCTTTATCTTCCATAGAATTGAATTGGAAGATGAAGATGTTAAATTACCCACTCGATGTTGAGGAGATCCTCTTTTTTTAATTTAGAAATGATCTTATTCTGGTATTAGGGCATTAGACGTTCCTTATATTTTCGTAGATTGCTTTTCGCAACTCTTCAATATTTTTCAATTATTTGTTTGCTTTTGGTTCTGTTCCCTTCTTTTTCTCTTTTTTTGTTTCTCTTTAACAATTGATATTATGAAGACATAATAAAATTCAGCTCTTTTGCCTGCGGTTCAACGTGTACATCTGTACCTTTTTCATCTTCGCAAGGTTGACCATTCGATCCATTTCAGCTTTTTCCAGAGGACGGGCTTCCAGATATCCGCTATCTACCGCCTCATTGAATATCTCATACCCGATCGACGTCCTTGCGAGCACTGTGGTCCAGCCGACCGGAGTACCCACGCCACCAAATGAGATATCAGTGTTCTCAGCAGCCATATCGGTACAGAACTTACACGAACTGCAACGGTATTGGTCCAATTCTGAAAGATCGTAGCTTTTCATACCTTCAGAAGTACCAAACTCAAAGAACCCTTTTCGGATCTTCATTGAATGGATATCACTAAGGTCCAACCCTTTTGACTCAACGAATTCTTTAATTCCATCGTGCTCAAAACTGTCCATACAGAACAGACCGAACTTAAGCACCCTTGCCCTTAAGAAAAGATGAAGAAAACCATATGAACTTGTCTGCATCTTGTGTACCGCATCTATGTTACAGCTTGGACCAACAAAACCAATGCTACCCATCTCCTGCTTTATGGCGCTCATCAATGGCTCCAAGGTCATGCTATGAGTATAGATGCTCCCCGCAGACTCAAGCACTTCAGCAGAGGTCCTGACTATCACAGGCTCAGCCTTCCAGGGCTCATCCTCACACTTTTTCGTAACGATGGCACAATCCAGCAACCCTTCATCAAGTGCGTATGCAAGCATTGAAGTTACAACGCCACCATCCTGCCCTTTTAATCCGGGAATCGCGGACCTTGCAGCATAGCCATGCCTTATCTTTCCAATGAGGTCCTCTTCCTTGGTAATGGTCCGAGGACATTGATTGTAGCAAACCCCGCAGGCAGTGCATTTACCCACAAGTTTTGGCTTGTTGTCCACAAAAGTGACAGATTCACACGAAGCAACGCATGCACCGCACAAAGTGCAGATCCCAGTCTTGATTATCTCCTTGTTCAACCTACCAAAAGATATCTTCTCCTGATCACCGATATTGCGCTTGAGGCGTATAACGCTTTTTTCAAGCCTGTCGAACTTGCTCTTGCAGCGATCAGAGCAAAAGTAGTACATTTTGCCGCCGTATTCAGTGACATAGTCACTATCTTTAGATACCTGAGCCTTACAGATGGGATCTATGATCATTGTTATCATTCCAAAAGAATGTGAATGATAGCACTAACAAATCATTCGTATTAAAGCTAACTTTCATTAATGTTAATTTTAATTGTTTATAATGATGGAAATTAAAAACATCTAAAGAACAAATAAAAAAATAAAAAGACACTTCGACAACATTATCGAAGTGCTACTAAATTGATGTTAGACCCTTCGTCTCCTGAAGCCGATAGTTATGGCACCAACTGCTAATATGACCAACACGCTGCCTAAAATATCAGCACCGGAGAAGGATGTAGACGACGAGGCTGAATCACTTGTTGTGGATTCTTTTGTCATTTCATACCCTTCAACGTAGTTATCGGATGCTGCCGTCTGAGACATCTCCGGTGCCTGGTCGACACTGGTTCCATAGCCTGTATTCGATTCAGTGGTCTGGTTGCCGCTCCCAGATTCAACGATTTGGGCCGTTCCAGTACTAGCTGAACTATGCTTTTTTGTGGATGGAGTACTGTCTGATGGTATCTCTCGCTGAGTTGCTTCCTGCATCAGCCTGCTGTATTCATCTGCGGTTTCCTTGCTGACAACACCTGGAATGGACATCATTCCCTGAATATACCCATCCAGAGTTGGGTTTCCGCAGGTGTGGTGGCAGCACGTGACACCATTCTCGACCACGGATTCGACGTATTCCTTCACAAGGTTCTGGATAACCTCATCGGAGGCGTCCCAGTCAGATTTGTGTATGGAATTTAGCATGTTCGCAGTCATTGACTGGTATGCATAGGGATTTGTTTCCTTCAGATAATCGGATACACCGGTGTTGTACTGGTCAAGAACATACGTCTCATAGACCTCGTCCCACATCGAATCTGTGATAACCTCCGGTATCACGGTGTCCCATATTCCCATGTTCCCGATAAAAGCGTCCATGTAACGGGTACCATCGTATCCATGCTCCATCATTCCCTCGATCCATGTGGGATTGAGGTAACGTGAACGCAGATCCTTACTCAGGAAATGGTTCAGGGTCTCAATCTTTGCACCGTCAATATCGCGCTGGTTGTTGATGTACATGTCAGGTGCGTTACCCCCGGTCACGCTTTCAACAGCCAGACTTAGGCCACCGAAGTATGCTGCAACCATCGGATGTTCCAGGGTACCGTAAAGGTTTGAGGTGCGGCTGAACACTCCCACTTCGACATCGGCAAGGTTCTGCCGGAAGACATCTGTGTACTGCTCACCCCACATTTCCTGACCGTAGATATACCCCATCCGGTCTATGTAGAGATCAGCAATTTTCTTCCTTTCTTCCCAGGTATCGCTGCTGATGACATGCTCGATCCCAGGAGTGTATGAACCCGGAGGAGGACAGAATATACGGGATGCAGAAAGGTTGTATGCCGTTTCATTGTCATAGCCTGCGTCAATCAGGGACTGATAGATCGAATTTGAATTCTGTTTGACATAGTTGGGGTATAGATCATCATCCGCTTCGGATGCAAGCCACACAGCCTTATCGATCAATTGAAGCCTGCTTCCATACATGTCCCTGTACGAACCCGAAGTAGTTACCACCACATCAATCCTGGACCTTCCCAGTTCGCTGGAGTTGATGAGCTCAACATCCTTTACTCTTCCTTTACTATCCCACACAGGTTTTACTCCAAGCAGGTACAATATCTCGGATTCCATCGTCCCTTGATGCCTTGTGGTCTCAATTGACCAGAGAAGGAAAGCTACTTTTCTTGGGTATGTACCGTTTTCTGCAAGACGCAGGGCAATCAGTTCGTCTGCAAGATCCGTGCCCACCTTCCATGCAGCAGTTGTCGGGATGAGCCTGTCATCAAATGTGCAAAGATTTCTGCCCGTGGGCAAAGCATCCGGGTTTCTTATAGGATCACCGGCTGGCCCCGGAGGTATGTATTTACCCTCAAGGGCATCGAGAATGCGTGGGATCTCAATAGTACACCCGTTGATCCTTGTTGTGTATTCAATAGAAAGGTTCAGGTCCGCTGTTATATTCTCAGACACCGTCCCAAGTATCATGTTCTGTGCATTAACTGCTGAAGTTCCATTAAGTACAGTCTCATTCAGGAGAGCCGTAGTCAGGCCTATTGTGGAATTGGCCAACTGTACATGCTGTTTAAATTCCTTCCCTAACATGGATTCTACCATCGCCACCAGACTCTCCCCGGTTGGCGGTTCGCTGAGGGTATGGGAACCATAAGGCATGAATGTTGTTTTCAGCTCCTGCAAGTAATCTTCCAGATCATCGATAAAGGCGTCTGTGGCAGTAACGTTGCCTTCAATGTCTTCCAGATTCACTTCCAGATCCTTATCCAGATGCAGTTCCTTTGTCTGATTGATGATGTCAGACCTGTACTGCGCTTTTACACCTTCATCAACTACCTGCCTGTACATCCCAATATCCTGCTGTAGTATTGACAGGTTCCCATAGAGACCGGACGGTACAATGGTTGGGGTCATGAAGTCCACAATAAGCATGTTTGCTCTCCGGCGGTCAAAGATACCTTCTGCATCCATGGGCAGAACGTGTACTATGGGCATATCCTGCAGAAGTATAGCTCCCCAATCCTGGGCAGAGAGACCAGCCTCCTTACCGGGCATCGCCATAATACTGGTGAATATCGGGAACAGTGCATCGGCGTCATATACCTTCCCAAGATACAGGTAGAAAGCAAGATTTTGATGAGTTGGCGGAATGGAGCCGTCATGGTACATCACTGTCTCGTTCTGATCCCATCCCCACATAGGATCAGGGGCCAGTATTACATTTCCAAACTCGATCTTGGGAATGACAAGGTACTTGCCTGTCTCATTCTCGTAGACCATGATCTCCCCTGGTGGTTCACCCCAGATATTGATCATTTCTTCCTGCTTCTCTTGCGACAATCCATAGAACCACTCAAGATACTGGGATTCAGGAATAAGGATAACACTTCCTTTTTCCACACGTTTCTCCAGCTCTCCGGGTGCCCATGTTCCTATGTTGTATCCCTGTGTTACCATGAGCTGGGCCAGTTCGTCCCTGTCAGGTAGCGGCTTTGTTCCAAGATCATAACCCCTTGCCTTCATTGCTTCAAGCAGGTTTGCAAGGCTGGCCTGAGCATCCAGATAATAATCAATATCTGCGCCCATTACCGCTTTTCCTGCTTCTGCAGCATAATAGGGTATGACAATCTTCTTCTCGGAATTTGGCATCCTGTGCAGCTGCATCCAGGAAATCGTTCTCTGTGTGAGCCATTCTACTTGATAGTCTATAGGATAATAAGCTGAATCCCCAATGGAAGGGTCCTTGCAACCAATTACAATAGGCTCGATTATACCATCCATCTCCGCAGCAGCAAGCTGGAAGGTCTGTTCAGGCCCAACACCGTGTGAAGAGTTCTCCCATTCTTCGGCACTCACACTGTAGAATAACCGAATACCATTTAATGGGGTCACGTTCCAGGTTTTAAGATCCTCGATACCCTGTTCGGAATCCTTATAGTTCATGCGCCCACCCCTGGATACTACTATCACACTATCAATAATGGGTTCTCCGTTTAACATTAGGTAATTTACAGATGCAGGGTCCTTATAGGAATAAGAAGCAACAATGACATTGCAGTTTCGGGATTCAAAGGATTCGACTAAGGCCCCGGCCAAGGGTGCATCCCTGCTGTAGATATATTTCAGGGAAGAATAGATAATAGCAACGGTAGGCTTTTCATGATCATAGCTTTTTGTAGAGTACCAGTCAAGATAATCTTCTGCACTTGAATATATTTCCCCGGCCTCAGGATGATATATACCATAAATCGGTCTTTCAACAGTAGGCTGGATAACATCTATCCTGCCAGCGAACTTGACACCAAGGAACGTGGTAAGTCTCTTGAAATTTTCCTCCGAGTCATACTTGAAATACTCATTGATATCAGAATATTCCGGGTCTGAAAGGTTCACATTGTGCAATGAATAGGACTGTACCAGGTCTCCCACACTAATAATATGGGCACCGTTGGCCTTTGCGGCGTTGACAGTAGGAGTGATGGTTTCAATTACCGGTGCAGCCAGATCTCTCATCACCACAATGTCCTTGTCACTAAGATCAAAACTCAGGTCTTCATTGGACCTGCCAAAATATGTACTGATATTCATCATATCAGAAACAGCGGGGTCAGAAGCTACATTACCCATGGTGATGATGGAACTGTCTCTGGAAAAGACAAAAGCCACTTCCAATTTTTCAGAAGCAGGAACTCCACTGCCATAGAAAGTATCATTCATGTAACGTATGAGAGTTTTTACATTGTGGTAACCCCCTGTTTCCCACAATGCCGTGATATTCGAATCGTTGACATTCCCATAGTCATGAGTTTCGGGAAGATCATAGGAAACAATGCGAGCACTGTGGTTTAATGTATTGTTTATATTCTGCAGTGTCCCTGTATCAAGGGAAGAAAGGAAGATAACATTCTCTGCACTGAAATTCGTGCTATTTGCCTCAGTCGCATTGTAAACACTTATGTTTATATCCAGATATCCAGAAGTAATTATATTCTCAAGTGGCTCCCTGTTGTGATCTGTTCCCAGCACAAAGCTCATGGTATTATTTTCTTCTGCAGACACAACCGGTGCAAGCACCAGCATTAGCAATGCAGTTAAAATTAATAAACTCTTATTTATATTTCGCATATTATCACCCGATAATGTGTAAAACATCCCGGCACTTTGCTTGGCGGCTGTTCCGGGATGTCTCAAAAATTCATTATACACACATTTTTATTCAATTTTCTTATTGCTCATTCCACACACTCTTGAAAGAATCAAGTGAGTGACCTAAATTGTATTTATTTGCTGCCATATTTCTCAATCCTTGTAGTAATTACATTAACATATCATGATACAAATAACAATATTTGTAACATGAAACTTTAGTGTCTAGGACAATATGGTATAAAAATATACTCAATTCAATAATATATGTAATCTTAAGTACACACGATTAGCATAGTCAGTAGCACACTAATTTCAGTTCAAACTCATATAAACGACATCATACGATACATTTATATGTGGTAAAATTCCCTCCGCATGTATTTTAAATCGCAAAAGAAAGCCCATACTACTCGATTTGAATTAAAACCTACTGAATGCGCCAAAAATGCACTACAACCTCTTATTGGCCATATTAACATTCCAATAAATAGTTCACTTACTAGTAAAGATATATTTTATGTTGTCATAGGTATGGCAACAGGAAAGAACTCAATCCCTTCTCTTTCTAAACGCTATCACAAAATACCTTGTGAAACATCACTTCGATAACCAAAACAAAAAAAATAAAAAGACACTTCGACAACATTATCGAAGTGCTACTAAATTGATATTAGACCCTTCGTCTCCTGAATCCGATAGTTATGGCACCAACAGCTAATATGACCAACACGCTGCCTAAAATATCAGCACCGGAGAAGGATGTAGACGACGAAGCTGAATCACTTGTTGTGGATTCTTTTGTCATTTCATACCCTTCAACGTAGTTGTCTGGTGTGTTTTGCTGAGAAGACTCTGTTGCCTGGTCGGTTGTAGTTCCATACCCTCCATCATTTACCGTTGTCTGGTTGCTTGTGGATTCGACGATCGAAGCAGATGCAGTAGATCCGCTACTACTACTATGGGTACTGGATTCAGATGATGAAGTTTCCCTCTGTGTGGCTTCCTGCATCAGTTTGTTGTACTCGTCTATGGTCTCCTGGCTGACAACACCTGGTATGGACATCACGCCCTGTATATAACTATCGAGCAACGGATTACCACAGGTATGGTGACAGCATGTCACACCGTTCTCGACCACGGATTCTGCGTACTCCTTCACCAGATTCTGGATGACCTCATCCGATGCATCCCAGTAGTCTTTCCTTGCGGTTTCGATCATCCGTGCGGTCATGGACTGATATTGATATGGATTCTCAGTTTTGAGGAACTCATCCACATCAATATCATACTTATCCATAACATAGATATCGTAGATCTCATCCCAATCAGAATCTGTCACCATGTCAGGGGTCACCACATCCCATCCCCACATATGCTCGGTGAACTTCATGAATTCCCTTGCACCGGCGTAACCGTGTTCCATCATTCCTGATATCCATTTCGGATTGAAGCCCTGTGCACGCAGCTCTATCCTGAACGCCTCGTTCAGGGTAATGATCTGGGGATTGTCCACACCTGTCAGGTCAGCCACATACAATTCGGGGTTCTCCCCTGTCAGTGACCGCACTGCAAGTCCAAGCCCTCCGAGATACTGGTAGAAATCATCGTTATCGATGAGTCCGTACAGATTCGAGGTGTCACTGTGTACGGCAGCGTCAACATCCATCAGGTTCATCCTGAACACGTCTTCAAAGCTCTCGCCCCACATGTCCTGTCCATAGATATTGGACATGCGTGACATGTACAGGTCAGCAACTTTATCTTCACTGTCCCACGTCTCACTCGCTGTCACAACACCCGGAAGTCCGGTACCATATGAACCCGGTGATTCACTGAATATCCTGGACTGTGAGATCGTCTGTGCTGTGGTATTATTGTACCCACTGGCCAGAAGTGCATCTTCCATCTTCAGGGAATTCCACCTGACATAGTTCGTTTCATTGGTCTCATTGAGCGCTGCCACCGTTCGGACCGCCTCATCGATCAGCTCAAGCTGATACGGGAACGTGTCCCTGTACAGTCCTGAAGGTGTGATGACCACATCTATCCTCGGGTTGGCGTCATTCCTTGGAAGGACTTCAAAACCTGTTATCCGACCATCACTCCTTGTTGGATTTACTCCAAGAAGCGAATATATCTGGGCTTCCATGAGTCCACGATGACGCATTGTCTCAACAGACCAGAGAACATAAGCTACCTTATTCGGATACTCGTTGTGTGTATCATGGTACTGCTGCACCAGCTGGTTTGCAAGGATCGCGCCCATAGCTGTTGTTTCCACATCAGGGAACTTCCTTTGGTCGAAACTGTAGAAGTTCCTGCCTGTTGGCAGAGCATCCGGATTTCGTATCGGATCATTTCCCTGACCTGGCTCTATATATCCTGCATTGAGGGCATGCAGCACCTGGTCGATCTCACGGGAGGTCTGTCCCAGAGCAATGGAATAATTCAGTGCCAGATTCAGATCTGCCGTAATATTGGGATCCGTGAGTCCCAGAACATCCATTTGGGCAGCTGAAACGTTCGTGCCATTTAGCAATGTAGCATTCAACAAATCATTGGCACGCTGTTCGGTTGCAACCTCCCAATCATCTTCATGTCCACTGACATAAGGAAAGAGATTTGTTATGTGATCGATGAAATCACTGCGAAGCATTGATTTGACCATACAGACCAGTTTCTCATCCTGTGGTGCGACACCAAAGGTATGCAGTCCAAGAGGCATGAGCGTACCCTGCAGTTTATGCAGATAGTCATGGAGAGTGACTGAAATGAAGTTCGTATAATCATCTTCTGACATTGCCCTGAGTTGATCAGGAGTTACGCCAAGATCATTTTCCATTGAAAGATTTGTGTAAAGCCCGATCATACTATCGCGATATAATGCCATCATTCCAGTATTATTGACACTCTTCTCCTCTTCATACCTATGTAGCTTGTCATGCATTGTCGCCAGTTCACCATACAAATCTGATTCTGTTATGGGAGGGATCAGATGGTCTATAATAACTGCATTGCCTCGGCGTTTGGCCTGGGTACCTTCACCCACATTGTCCATGATGTAGGGATATACCACGGGCGTATCTGCCACCATGATGGATGGGAAATCATATCTCCACAGCCCAACCTCTTTGCCAGGCAGCCACTCCTGTGTGCCATGTGTCCCAAAGTGGATCATGGCATCTGCATCATAGACATTGTTGATCCAGAAGTATGTCGCAAGGTACTGATGAGTAGGAGGCAATGATTTATCGTGGTACATTACCGATTCGTCTGACAGGTCGCCTCTGGTCGGTTGTGGTATGAAGTTGATATTACCAAGCTGTACGGTTGGGATCACAAACTTATTCTCGTACACCATAATGTTGCCTGGTGCTTCGCCCCATCGTGCTTCGACCTCATCCTGTACGGACTGCGGCAGGGTGTTGTACCATGCGAGATATTCGTCCACTGGAACCAGCGTGACATTACCTGAGTTGACGACCTTCTCAAGTTCACCTGGTGCCCATGAACCAACGTTCCTGCTCTCGATGAAACGATCGATGAACTCACTGCCATTCGGAATAGTACCATTTCCTACATCATAACCTGCTGTTCGCATCTGCTCAAGCAGTAATGAAAAACTGGATCCAACATCAAGGTAACTGGCACCTATGTTGTTCTTGCCGCCCTCGTGATTGTAGTAAAGGATAGTTACTTTCTTGTCAGCGTTGCTGGCATGACCAAGTTCTGCCCATCCGATCGCACGGTCACACATCCAGTCCAACTGTTGCATCTGGGGTTCAAAGTATTCCGGCTGCAGGGGGTTGTTTTGGTCTTTAACCTTGCCAGCGAGCCATATGTAATCAATCAACCCATCGATCTCAGGCTGAGTGACATGGGAAGGAATTGAACTCGGGTTCGTACCATGTACACTTTCATTGAACTGATCTGGACTTTGCTTAGAATCGAACACACCCTTTATTACAGGAACACCATAGCCCTCGAGATACTCAACACCCTTCTCGTTGTCCCAGTAATTGAGACGGAAACCTTTCAAAGAGATGATTGAATCTACCAGTACCGTTCCGTTCTGTGTGAAATAGTCAACGTCATTGGTACATACTTTGTATGTTGAGAAGATAACATTATATCCTTTTGATTCCAGATTGTTGATTATTGCATCATCAGTGGTATGAAGAAGGGTTGTTTTCTCGATATTGTAATTTGCGATCACTCCAATAGTGGGTGCAGATGCATTGTATCCGTTGCTCGCATACCACTCAAGGTATTCGGTACTGTTCTCAAAGATCCTTGGAAAAGCATCGGGGTGGTAGATGCCATGATCAGGGATCGATGGTGCGACTGGAGCCGAGTATTCAATGTATACGTCCTCAATGGTTGCTCCGATACAGCGGATCCAGTTCTCCATGTTCGTGTATCCAGCGTTATAGAGGTAATCCTTCATTGCGCTATGTGGCACATTCTCCATATCGATGGTTCCTATCCCATACACATCGCTCATGCCAAAAAACCCGATCTGTGTGCCACTGGCATTTGCAGTAAGAAGTTCATCCTTGAACTCGGGAAGTTCGTTGGCACCTATCATGTAGAGCATGATAACGTCCTGGTCAGAAACATCGCTGAGGTTAGCAGCTTCAGTCCCACTCATCACAGTAACATTGAAATTGTCTGTAATCACACTTCTCTCTGACAAGACCTGAGAAAAATAGTACCTGCTGGTATCAGAGTTTATAATATAGGTGATCTTTTGTTTGGACTGCAGAATAACAGGTTCTGGAATGGTCTCGTTCGCCCATGCATTGCAGAACTCCTGCCCCATGAATTTGAGCATGGATTCCATGTTGGTGTCGCCACCCTGTATCCAGTACCTTTCGATGTCTGTATATTCCTCAGAATACAAGTTGACATTTGGAAGTATTATGCTGGAGGAGAGATTGTAACCTATTACCTGCGCACCACCTTTTTTGGCAGACTCTATACTGGAAGTCCATCCATCTACCACAGACTCACCCTGTGACTCAATGAAGATTACTCCATAATTGGAAAAATCAAACCCATCAGGTACAGGATTAGAAGGGGTAAATATGGTAACATTCAGATTCTCAGAGATATTTGCATCAAAGGTTGCATTATTTAGGGAAGCTCCGTTAAACTCTGTACCCAAGACAAATACAAATTCATTGAGATCTATCCCATCATTTCCAAGAATAGCCATTTCTGAAAGAGTGGGACAATCTGTTGCAAGGTAGATCAGCAGGTTCTCAGCATTTTCGATTCCTTCCTCGGTAGTGTCTATTGCCTGATAGTATGTGCATATAGGATCTTGATCATCCGCATTTTCTGATATATAATCGAAATATGATGG
>NZ_JAGSOI010000072.1 GCF_023684405.1 Methanococcoides seepicolus
AAAAGGAAAATCCAAGACAGATTATCTCAAATATTTCATAGACCAGATAAAACAGATTAAACTCAAGATCAATGTTCTTTGTTTGGACAGAGAATTCTATTCA
The DNA here is from genome assembly GCF_023684405.1 of Methanococcoides seepicolus. Lineage (GTDB taxonomy): Archaea > Halobacteriota > Methanosarcinia > Methanosarcinales > Methanosarcinaceae > Methanococcoides > Methanococcoides seepicolus. The sequence goes on from NZ_JAGSOI010000072.1 coordinate 104, forward strand.
AGAGAGGTTTTTTCTTTTTTACAGGAAAATGAGGTTGCACATATTGTTCCTGTTGTTAAAATGGGAATAAGTTGAAAAATATTCTTGATGGAACAAAAAAGCGTTATGACACATATACGATGAATAGCACAAAAGGAAAAGTGGAGCTTGACATTGCTATTGATGTCAAATACAGAAAAGGGAAGCGAGGAAAGAATGGGTGTGAGAACCTTGGATTTGTTGTTTATGGGATTGATTGGGATCCAAGAACAGTCAGTGACACTTACAGGAAAAGGTTTGCCATAGAATCGTCTTATAGGATGCGAAATGTGGTAAAAACTAAAACGTGTTCTAAAGACCCTATGTTACGATATTTTTATGCGCTGATATCGTTTCTTTTCAAAAATGCATGGGTGGCAATACAGAGAATGCATTTCATGAAAGTGAAAAGAGGACCAAAGACGATTGAATCTGATATGTTTAGGTTTGATATGTTTGTTCATTTAATTGTGGAATGGGTGAGAAGAAAGTTGAAAGCAAGGTTAATTGTTAAGTGTTTTAGGTGATTGTGAGGCTATTATATGAGGGAGGGAATATTAGTGAAGTACTGAATTTGTTTGAGTGATCAATTTTGAAAGTGGTGGGCCCGGGGAGATTCGAACCCCCCTACTAATTTTAATTAAATCTTTAATTTATTTAAAATAATATCGAATGTCATATAATAAACAGTGAGATAAAATATGAAGATGCTGATGGCCACGACCAGATATCAGATTCTGTAAAGATAAAGACCGCAGTATTGATGCCTAGTTCATCAGATGGGAGATATGGCACAATGATCGCAGGCTTATTCGTTGAGGCGGTAGTCGTTGTTGCTGCAGGTCTGCTTTATAGGCGACGTAGTCGTAGTGGATTAAAATCAGACGAGTAATAACTTTACGACCTCTCTTTTTAGAGGGAGTCTTTGCTATCTGAATATATATATTGAGAAAGAGCATTCAGGACACAATGAACAAGAGATTAGAAAGGGATACTCATGAACAGGGCTGAGATGGACAGAGTTGACAAGTTTGCATTCTGGTTATCTTCAATATTCAGATTGGTGCTGATCATAGGATGCATAGTAGCAATACTGACAGGGAACTGGATGCATCTAGGATTCTTCATCTATGTTTTGATCGTGACCTTCCTGCCAAGTATAATCGAGAAAACGTATAAGTTCGAGTTTCCCAACGAGTTCGAAGTACTGATCATGCTCTATATCTATGCATCTCTCATGTTGGGTGAATACGGGGAGTATTTCGAAATATTCTGGTGGTGGGATATCTTCCTTCACATATCCCTGGGTATAATCTTTCCAGCCCTTGGCTTTATTCTGGTATATGTTTTGAATTCTGAACGTCAAGTAAATCTGAGCCCCTTTTTCATAGCACTGTTTTCATTCAGCGTTGCGGTGTCATTTGGGGCGATCTGGGAGATATTTGAATATTTAATGGATGTGGTATTCGGGCTCAATATGCAAACGTCAGGGTTGGTGGATACTATGTGGGATCTTATCGTTGAAACGCTGAGTGCATTGTTGATGTCTACACTGGGATACTTGTATTTGAAGAAAGAGATTCATATCCATCTGTTCGAGAAAGCTGAAAGAAAGTTCATCGAACGGAATCCGCGTCTGTTCAGAAAATGATATTCATGTTTTTGAATGCAAGGTTGCACACGTTTTTGAAACAGAGCACAATGGAAAACCCTTGTTTTTGATCTCCTTGGACGAAGACTTCGATGGCAACGTAGTTGTGCAACCTACTACCAGTTCAGACGTAGAAACCAGACTAGCTGCACTAGAAAAACAAGTAGAAATGTTGTCAAAACAGCAATCAACCGCTTCAGAAAAACCAGATGGGCCCGGGGAGATTCGAACACCCGACCTCTGCCGTGTGAAGGGGATTGATGGCGATTTCGCAACTTTGTCAATTCCAAACGATTCCTCTTAGAATGCTAGTTTGAATGACTTTTGGATAGAGCACAAGGATTTATTTTTTGAATGGTTGGAGACATGTGATGTCACTTCAAAAACCAAACAGGGATACCGAAGTTCTTTAACAAGGTTCTTCGAAAGCAACACTATAAACAAGCCCAAAGATATCAGGAAGTTAAATCTCAAAGACAAAGAATCCCGAGGTCTTCGAAATCTACTAAACTATTGTGAGGACGAAGAGATTGAAGATGTAGTAGGCTATAACATCGACAGATGGAGACGATTCATAAAGATCAGGAAATCAGGAGTTGTGGAAGTCTATGTCACCGATGAAGAGATTAAAGAGGCTTACAATGCTTGTCCTGAAGTATTGAAACCAGTCTTTAGTCTACTTGTTTATTCAGGAAGCAGGGCTACACACATTCATAAAATGCTAGAAACCTTTGATGAGCGCAACATTATCATAAATGGTAATATTGCACATTATCCGACTTCATCATTCTCTGAAGGCAAGAAAAAGACATTTCATGTGTATTTTCCGACTTCATTCATCCCCGATCTTAACAGCATTGGCAAGCCAAGATGTTACTATAATATTACTGAAAAAATCCGAAAAGGCCGTGTTTCTGCAAAAACTATCCGCAAATGGCATTTGAACATGATGATTCAGGATGGAGTTACAGAAAGCATTGCTGATTTCATTCAGGGTAGAGCTGCAACCACAGTTGGAAGTGCACATTATTTGAATAAGGTTCAAAGGGCATCGGTTGAATACGCTAAGGTAATAGAACAATTTCCAATATAATTATTAATTATTTTCACTAGAATTTTTCTATTTATGGCATGAAAAGTATTTTATACTCTTCACGACTTTCAAACAACATATATACAAACCCACAAATAATTATTTTGCACTTTCCCTTTCCCTTTCACCAAAAGAATAGGAGGTATTTAATTTGCCACGTACCTATGATGATTATGTTAAAGATGTTACTGAAGATGTAATAAAATGTCTTGAAGATATGAAATGCCAGCCGATACTTTTTGTAGGGTCTGGTCTTTCAAAAAGATATTTTGGAGCTCCTAATTGGGAAGAATTACTCATAGAGATGGCAAACAAATGTCCATTGGTCGAAAAGGAATTTGCTTATTATAAACAAAATGCAAAAAAAGATGACAATGGGAATGAATTTATAGATATCGGAACTACATTTGCAGAATTCTATAATAAGTGGGCATGGAATGAAGGAAGATTTGAATTTCCTGACGAATTATTCACCGAGGATAATCCTCCTGAAATTTATTTAAAATATAAGGTAGCTGAGCACTTGGAATCATTGTTAAAGAAGAATTTTATAAATCCATTAGAAGATTCTGATCTCAATGAGGAAATTGAACTTATTAAGAAAATACGCCCTCATGCACTTATAACAACAAATTATGATCTTCTTCTTGAAAAACTCTTTTCAGAATATGAACCAGTAGTGGGGCAGAAAATACTCCGTGGCAATTTTACTAATTATGGAGAAATTTTCAAAATTCATGGATGTATTTCTGATTCAAAAGGAATAGTATTAACTAAAAATGACTACGATGATTTTGAAAAGAAAAAAAAATATCTTAGTGCTAAGTTATTAATTTTTTTTGCTGAACATCCACTATTGTTTATTGGATATAGTGCAGAAGACCCAAATATAAAGTCTATTCTTTCTGATATAGATGAAATTATTTCTATGCATGGTGAGGTAATTCCAAATATTTACATTTTAGAATGGAATCCCGAAATCGAGAGTTCTAAATATCCCGTTACTGATAAAATTATTTCAATCCGAGGTTCTAAAAATATTAGAATAAAATGTATAGTAGCTTCTTCATTTAAATGGGTATTTGATGCATTTGCAGCTAATTATAATATTAAAAACATAGATGTCAAAATTCTTAGAAGTCTCCTCGCAAGGAATTATGAATTAGTTCGAAGTGATATACCACGAAATGAATTGGAAGTGAATTATGAAACTTTGGAGCATGTCTTAAGTGGTGAAGAAGGTTTAGCAACTTTGTATGGCATAGCACTACTCGATGACCCCAAATACTTCAATGCTGCATATCCTTACACAATAACTCAAATGAGTGAAAAACTTGGATTTTTAAATGATAAAGGGAAGATTAGTTGGTTCAAATCTCATAAATTGATTTTAAAAATGATTGAAGATACTGGGATTAACATAAAAGAAACTGATAACTTATACCACTTAAAAGTAAAGATTGGGACAACAATGAGTGTTCATAAATATTCTGATGCTGCAGTTTCTTTGTTGATGAAAATTAGAGACAATGAAGATTATTCTGAAGATATTAGTAAATTATAATTCTAAATGTATCCATTTATACAAAATAAGATGTAGTGTGACAAATTGTGGAATATCTTGTAATATGACTTTTTTATTTTAATTGGTTAATGAATACACTAGATTATTCATTAAAAAGATTAAATAATATACTAATTAACTCAAATCAAGTTGTGATGGTGTATGTTGGTGCATGCATTTTTAGCATGACGTTCTTAGATTAAAATTGGTCATCTTGTTTATCAGTCTTATTCGTGATAATTACAATTAATCTTAATACGGAAATAAAAGCACTCTAGTTTTGATTTTGATTAATTGCTATGTTGTTTTATTAAGTAAATCTAGTTGCATGTGGGATTGTTATGATTCAATTTCTCAAAATTATTAATTTCATCTCATAAAAGTCGATACTTTTAAAATCCTTTTTAAAACATCGGCTGCCAAATTACTCAGAGTAATACTAAAATCGCTATCGGTCACATTAACACGAAATCGCAATCAATAGAGTTGTTTTGTCATGTGCTATGGTTTCTTTATACTTTTTTTACGTTTAATAGGGGGTTTGTCGAAGATATTTCTAATATTCCCATAGTATTTGGAACAATTGGCTTGACAAAAGTATACTTTACAATTCAGAAAACCAGCTGAAATGTTGTTATTTTTCACAATTTCGATTACTGTAGGTAATACGTAATTTAATCTCAATTTGTCTTTATGTGAAATTCCATCATTTTAGTATGGGTGATTTACAAGCATTTGAACACTTTCAATATCCACAATTTGTCTAAGTGTCTAAGTTCAATTTATTTTTTTATTATCAATATCTACAATATAACTTGTATTTCAATTGTCATGAATAATATTTTATCTTAGACACTTAGACATACTTATTATATTGTGGTTTGATTCCGATTTCAAAAGGCTGCACGCCTGAAATAGTTGGAAGCGCTCATTATTTCAATAAGATGCAGTGGGCAAAAGGCGAGTACAGGAGGGTTACGGGAAAGTTTATGGTATGATTCTGATTTGTTGAGGAATACAAGAAAATGATTGAGTATATATACAATTAAAACAACTAGAATGAGTTCCCACGAAATAATTACAAATAGAAGGTGCCACTCATAACATTATCTTGGAATGAAATTAACAAAAATGCAGAAGCATTCTCCCATGCATGGAAAGATGCAAAAAGTGAAAGGTCAGAATCACAACCTTTTTGGGAGGAATTTTTTAAAATTTTTGGAATATCTCGTAGACGTGTTGCAACCTATGAAAAAAGTGTTGCAAAATTAAGTGGTCGTAAAGGCTTTATCGACTTATTTTGGAAGGGGACCTTAATTGTAGAACATAAATCAGAAGGGGAAAATCTGGATAAAGCTTATGATCAAGCAATTGATTATTTCCCAGGATTGACAGATGATGAACTGCCAAGATATGTAATTGTTTCTGATTTTAAACGCTTTAGACTAGAGGATTTGGACGAAAATAAACGGTATGAATTTGAACTAAAAGATTTAGCTAAGAGGATACGTTTGTTTGATTTCATTCTCGGTCATACAAAAAGAGAGTATAAAGACGAAGACCCGGTTAATATTAGAGCTGCAGAACTTATGGGTAAAATTCACGACTCCCTTAAAGAAAATGGTTATGAGGGTCACCCACTAGAGGTTTTGCTTGTTCGCTTGATGTTTTGCTTATTTGCAGATGATACTGGTATCTTTGAATATGGTTCTTTTACTTACTTTATAGAACATAAAACAAATGTGGATGGTTCTGACGTAGGCTCAAAGCTTGCTGATATATTTCAAGCACTAGACATACCAGAAAGCAAAAGGCAGAAACATTTAGACGAAGATATTAAGAATTTCCCATATATTAACGGAGGATTATTTACTGAGACGCTTAGAATTCCTTCGTTTGATAGTGATACACGGAAAATATTATTAGAATGTTGTTATTTCGATTGGGGAAGTGTATCTCCAGCAATATTTGGTTCAATGTTTCAATCTGTAATGAATCCTATAGAAAGAAATGATATTGGAGCGCACTATACATCTGAAAAAAACATATTAAAAACCATTAATGCTCTTTTCTTAGATGAATTAAGGGATGAATTCAACGCTCATAAAAATGATAAGAAGTATTTACAAAAATTACACAATAGAATCTCAAAAATGACATTTTTTGATCCCGCGTGTGGATGTGGAACGTTCCTTATCATTGCATACAGAGAATTAAGAAAACTGCAGATAGAGATTCATAAAATACTGAGGAAAGAAGGAAAATATAAACAAAAGATGCTTCTATCTGTAGGAGATTTTGATAGTGATATTAATGTTGATTCAATGTATGGAATCGAAATATTAGAATTCCCTGTAAGAATTGCTGAAGTAGCACTTTGGCTAGTAGATCATCAAATGAATTTGGAATTATCCAATGAATTTGGAGATTATTATGTGAGACTTCCTCTAAAGACATCTCCAAATATTGTCCAAGAAAACGCCCTTGAAATGGATTGGGATGATTTTGTACAAAAAGATAAATTAACTTGTATATTGGGTAATCCTCCTTTTGCCGGGAAAAAAAGAAGAAATAAACAACAAAATATCGACATGAAAAATGTATGTGTCCACATTAAAAATTATGGAATACTTGACTATGTATGTTGTTGGTATGTTAAATCGGCTGAATTTATTAATGGTACTGACATCAAAGTTGGGCTTGTATCTACCAATTCAATTACCCAAGGAGAACAAGTCGGTATTTTGTGGGATTATTTACTGAATGAAATGGGAATCAAAGTCCATTTTGCACACCGAACTTTTAAGTGGTCAAACCAATCAAAAGGGAATGCCCAAGTTTATGTGATAATTGTTGGCTTTGCATCATATGATATAAAAAGAAAGTATCTTTATGATTATGAAACACCAACATCAGACCCAATAGAACAAAAAGCAGGGAACATAAATCCATATCTTATAAACGAAAAAGACGTTATTTTAAAAAATAGAAGAAAACCTATATCTAATGTTCCTTCAATATCTTTTGGAAGTATGCCAAACGATGGTGGTCAGTTTTTGTTTACAGACTCTGAGATGAATATTTTCTTGGAAAAAGAACCTAAAGCTAAAAAGTTTATTCATCCATTGATATCAGCAAAAGAATTTTTGAACGGGGATAAACGCTGGTGCCTCTGGCTAAAAGATGCAAATCCATCTGAAATTCGTAAATTACCTTTAGTAGTTGAAAGAATTGAAAACGTTCAAAAAAATAGGTCGAAGAGTGAAAGAGGGGCCACTATAAAGTTAGCTGATACTCCTTATTTGTTTGGTGAAGATAGACAACCAGATAGTGGAAATTATATATTAATACCTTTACATTCATCAGAACATAGAAAGTATATACCCATGGATATTCTTCCATACACGTCTATTGTCAATAATTCTTGCAGTATAGTTAAAAATGCTGAATTATATCATTTTGGAGTCTTGACATCTGCGATGCATATGGTATGGGTAAAACATGTGTGTGGAAGAATTAAAAGCGATTACCGATATTCAAATACACTTGTTTACAACAATTTTCCATGGCCAAAAGATCCCACTTCAAAACAAAAAAGTAATGTGGAAAATGCTGTAAGAGAATTGTTGGCTATACGCAAAGAATATGCAGATTCATCACTTGCTGATCTATACGGCCATCTCGTGATGCCAAAGAAATTATTAAATGCACATAAAAAATTAGATATTGCAGTTGAACGCTGTTATAAGTCAAAAAGATTCAATACTGATTCCCAAAGGTTTCAGTATTTATTTGAATTATATGATATGTATGTGGGTAGTGAAAAATAATTATTCCTACAAATCTTCAAAGTATAGATGAAACATGAATTGCATTTTTTAGATTTCTTTACTTAATAGAGGGGTAACAAAAGAGATCGAGTACTTCTTATTCATATCGGGAGAAGATAGGATTCTCTAAGGTACGTAGCATTATATGAAGCAGAATGCGAGAAGTAACAAGCTGTTTAATATCAATACTCATGTTAGGGAGAGGTTGGAGAGTTGGGGTAGGCTGAAATAGCTTATTTACGATATAGAATTAATGTAATGAATGGAGTTTCTGTAAAGATAATTATCAATAGATATCGACAAGCATTGTCTTTAACATCCACAATTTGTCTAGGTGTCTAAGTCAAATTTATTTTTATATCATATACTCTACAATATAATTAGTATGTTAAATGTCATTAATAAGATTTAATCTTAGACACTTAGACATACTTACTATATTGTGGTTAGGAACAGTTATTAGCTGACCTAATCACTTAGAAATCATAGTGATTCCATCCCATTTATATTCTCTAGAACCTGTGGATTCTCTCGAATAGGTGTATCCTAATTCTTTGAAGTGTTTTCCAAAGATATTATTTTTTTCAGGCTCTAAGTCATTACCTATGCACCACTGCTTGTATTCTTCATAGACTAGGTGTTTAGAGGTATCCTCGTTGCTTAGCTCAATGCATTCATCTACAAAGACAGCAACAGAATTGCTATTGAGCAAATACATCCTTTTTACGTCCTCGACACTCTTATTGTATGAGAACTCTTCATTCGCAAGAAGAACTTTAAGCGCAGTCAGAGCCTTGTTCAAGAAACCTGATAACTCTTCAGGAGTTACAAGTTTGTCAATCAGGTTTTTGTCGGCTGTCTTTCCTTCAAAAGTATTTGGAAAATCAATCAGTATCCACCTTCTAAAATCAGCAAAACTTCCATTTCGAATAGGCGGTAATTCATTTGCTGAAAATATAAGGCGGGCTGTGTTTTCAAATTCAAAGGCTCCTTCAAATTTACGTTCACCGCGTATTCGATCTCCACCGCAAAGAGTTTTGAAAGTCGAGTTATCATAAATCTTTATGTTCGCCAGATCTGGAAAGACGTTAATTAGTTTCCCGTAAAGGTTGGCGGTCGAAAATCGGTTATTTTCTAAATTCTGAAGGCTTTCACCACTTGTATTTTTCTTTCCGATAAACTGAGTCAACAATTTTAGGTAGACGCTTTTTCCATTTGATCCATTTCCAAGAACCATTACTGCTTTTTGCATTCTGGTATCTGGAATTAGTGAATATCCAACCCATTCGACTAACACCTGTTGATCTTCAAGTGATACAATTTCAGACAAGAATTTGTCAATATTTGGACATTCTGCATCTGGATTATAATCTACTGGAATTCGAGTGGTTGAAAGCACGGCTGGGCTGTGTGGCTTGAATGTATTTGTTTTAAGATCATACAGGCCATTATTCAGGTTGATTATGTGTTCGTCCTGATTGATGGATTCACGATTAACCCGTGTTTCTCTTTTGATGTAGGATAGAACCTCTCTCAAGTGGCGGTTCGCGGAATAATCGCCTAATCTGCGCTGTGCAATTAGATCGATAAGTTCTTTCCCACCTTCTATGTAGATACCGTTTTCGTAATGATAGATTACTTCAGTATCAGCAAGTGTGAAGAATTTGTTCTCTTCAAGAATTTGTTCGGCCAAAGATTTAACAATAAATCTATTTCCCTCAAAATATTTATCTCTGGGATTTTCTTCCGCGGGTTCAACGTCTTCAAGAGCCTTAGCTATTGTTTGTTCTTTGTAATCTTTCCTGCTCCATTTATCCCTATTAAGGCCTGAACCTGAAAAGAGTCTATCAATCTGTTGTGGATCTCTGGTATGGGCCGCTATGAGGTTGCAAAGGGCGAGATCAGCTTCACTGTGAGATCCATATCTTCCAACAGCCTGCCAATTGCCGCTGTATAGAGAATCAAAAAGATTTCTATTGTCTGCGTTTTTACATTTCTCTATTATATCTATGTCTGTAAGCCTTGGCTCATAATTTTCCGCAACTTCAACATCCATAGAAGATGAATCTATTTTGGAATAAATGGACAGAACATTATTTGTTGTTGCTTCATTGATAGCTATTGGAGTTCCTTCTAAGTGTTCTCCAGTAAATACAAAGAAACGGGAGTGGTCATAGATTTCACGTACTCCTCTTCGGTTCTTTGATCCAGGCACTTTTCCTTTTGCTATTACATGTGCACCTTCTCCGCTCTGGGAAATTTCTGCGTATGAATCTAGACTTCTTATCTCTTTAAGAATTTCTGGATCGAATTCTCCTGTAGTTGAGTCTCGGACATTATCCCAATCAAACCCAATGAAGGGATCTGATTCTGAAAAGACAAAGCCAATGCCTGAATATTCGTCATCCGATTGTTTAAGCTTGCTTGTGGCTGTTTTGAAACTTGACCATGTGTCTGGGTTAGTTGTGCTTGCTCTGTAATCGTTAGCCGCATATGGTATCTTGCTTAGTTTTTTTCCTCCTGTATCTTCAGACTTCCATAGTACCCACTGGTCGCATTCTTTCAACTCTTGAGGGACGGAATCAAAATTGATTTTTTGTTCATATACTGTTCTTTCTTCGATTGAAGAATTCTGCTTTGGTACGCTCTTATCGATAGCTGTAGCTATTTGGTTTGTATTTTTGTTAATCATTTTATCACCATTTTTATTTTCGGTGTTGGACTGATAGAAAACTGAATATCTCTGATGCTTACTTCAAAGCAAAATTATAGGATTGCATCTAATGAATTACTTAAAATTTCGGCATTGTTAACTAAACATAGCTAACTCTTTATTTCTGTACTTCATCAAAAGAAGAACAGAGTACTTCAGCATTTCAAGACTCTTAGTATAACACTTTGACTTTCTTCTCAATCTTGCCAGAAAGTGCCTAATTATGCTGTTATATCCTTCA
>NZ_JAGSOI010000073.1 GCF_023684405.1 Methanococcoides seepicolus
GGCTATTCAAGATGCAATCGATGGAAAGCCATTTGTTCCAACGATTGTTTGATTTTAGGATTGCAAATTAATTTTTTGTATTAGAGTTGATAATACAGGATTGACGATAGTTAGGCTGAATAGTTACGTTTTTACTTTAAATAACCAGGCTGAACAGCTTTTGCCATGGGCACTTTAAGTTCATTCAAGCTCTTTCTCTTCTCTGTAATTGCGAAGTGCAAGCTCAATGGTCGTATGAAGGCTGTTCTCTTCAAAAGGCTTGATAATATATCCGTAAGGCTTTGTTCTTTTAGCTCTCTCTAATATCTTGTCATCCGAATAGGCAGTGAGGAAAACTACTGGGACATCGAAGCTTTTTCGTATCTTGTCTGCAGCTTCGACTCCGTCCATATCACCTTTTAGCATAATGTCCATCAATATAAGGTCTGGAAATGTGATCTCCGCCTTACTGATCGCCTCTTCTCCCGACGACGCGATACTGGGGACAATGTATCCAAGGTTCTTAAGCATCTTCTTAATACCTAATGCGACGATCTTCTCGTCTTCCACTATCAGTATCTTGGTCTGGCTCATCATTTACCCTCTTTCAATTGTATTTTTCTTCTGTAAATTGAATTATGAACTTTGTTCCATTGTCCTTTTTAAGTTCAATGTTCCCATCGATCTGCTCAACAAGGTTCGTCACAAGCTGTAATCCAAGGGATTCGGTATCTCTGAAATCTATATCATCTGGTATGCCACTGCCATTATCGCTGACCGTTAGCATAAAATTGTCTCCGTGGTGCTCAATATCCACGGATATGATACCTTTCTCGTTCTCGTCCTTATCATCGAATGCATATTTAAGCGAGTTTGAAACAAGCTCATTAATGATAATTCCAAGTGGTACTGCAGTATCCATGTTCAGGAACACATCAGCGACATCAAGATCGATGGTGATGTTCCTGTTACCTACTACGTAGGATTGGGAAAGGTATGTAATAAGATTCTTTGTATAATCTGCAAAATCAATACTTTCCATATCCTCGGACTGATATAACTTCTCATGGACCAGTGCCATTGTCCTGACCCTGTCCTGGCTGTTCTTGAAAGCATCTCTTACTTTTTTGTCCTTGAACTTATCCGATTCCAGGTACAACAGTGTTGATATCACCTGCAGGTTATTCTTGATACGGTGATGGATCTCTTTCTTGCGAATTTCCTCTACCTTTAGTAATGCCTCTTCTGCACGTTTCCTTTCATCGATATTTACAATGATGCCTTGTAGATAATCCACATTTCCTTCTGCATTACGGCGGATAAAGGTCCTCTCATCAGCCCAGACGATTTTGCCATATTTGGTCAGTATCCGATATTCAATAGTAAACTCATTTGCTCCCTCGTCGCATTTTCTTTGTAGCTGTTCCTCCACTCTGGGGAGGTCCTGAGGGTAAACGATATTTGCATAAGTTACTTTACCGGATGCGAAATCCTCAGTTGAATATCCAAATTGTGAAATGTTCTTCGATACGAAATCAATAGGCCATCCTTTCTCCGCTCTCCACTTGAAAACAATGACAGGACTATTCTCAACAACCCTCTCCATCTCTTCTTTCATCTGGTTGGACTGTTCAAGCTCCTTTGAATATCGTATAAGCTCTTCTTCCGCTTTCTTCCGCTCGGTGGTTGCACTGTAAAGGGACTGTCTTGTCTTCTCGATACCGTCTGTAAGTATCCTGAAATCTCCTTCTCCCTTTAGTTTGATCTTACGGGTGAAATCCTCATTCTGGAATGCTGTCAGAACAGCGTTCGATTCATCGATAATGGCATTGAGCTTTGTTGCGAAACTATCGAGGGTATCTCCAATATGTTTGAACTCTCCTTTCAGGTCAGTTGCCACACGTGTCTGGAGCTCACCCTTTGCCAGTTCATTGGTAACTCGCATGGTCTCTGTCATAGGCTGTGTAAATGCATCAAGGATCTCATTCAAACCTAACGGTATGTTCTTGAAATCGATATCTACATCGGTATCAGCTCTGGCATGAAGTTCTCCGACCACAGCGGCATCTGACAGGTCCTTAAAATCAGCAACTATCTCATTGATGGGTCTTGTGACAAATCCGGCGATTATGGCTGCAAGTCCTGTCATGAAAATAATAGATATTGTGGATATCACAATGAGGTTGTTACGCAATTCAGTAACTCCAGCAAGCATTTCATCCTTTGGTACTACGAGAACAAAAGAGAAATTCCCTGTTTTGATAGGTTCGTAGAACATTACCACGGTCTTTCCTGTTGTAGGGTCGATAGTATCGATAAATCCACAGTTGCCTACTTTGATCTCATCTGCCATGGCGGTGATCTCAGGGACATTGAAATCATAAAGTGTTCTGTAGCCTATCCAGTCCTTCTGTTCAGGCTGCGAGATAAGGATGCCCGTATTTCCAGTCATGAATGCATATCCTGTGTCGAATATCTTCACTTCACTGACAACTTCATCAAGGTATGTGAGGGATACATCGACTCCGCCTATGCCGACAAACTCATCATCTTTGAAAATAGGCGTAACATAACTTACTATGAACACACCTTCGTAGAAATAGGGGTCAATGATATGATCGACCTTTGTTGTTTTTGGTAACTGGTAATAATCTGATTCCTCATAGTTCAATAATGGATCAATTGTCAGGTCTCCATTGATCCTGTTCCAGTATGGTATGAAGCGTCCGGTCTCATCATGACCTTCTGCGCTTATGAAAAGCTGGTCATTGCCATCAAAGGCATTTGGTTCATAGCATACATATGTTCCCAGAAGATTCGGGTTGCGTACTGCCACTTCCTTGAGTATATTATTCACTTCATCTCTGTTCGCAGAATCATAAGCGTTCATGGAATTGGCAATGGTCTGGCCTATTGCATGATTCTTACGCATATCGCTGTCAAAATAGTTGGCGAATCCCCTTGCTTTTTCGATAGATTGCTCATAAGCGAGGGTCTCTTCCTGTGATGTGACCGTTGAAATAATTACGGATGTTGATGTTACCAATACTAATAGAACGCCGACTACGATGAAGAGTATAAGCTTTGATTTAAGGGATGTGTTCTTCCAGTCCATTTGTTTCACTCCCTTGCGTTTAGAGCTCCGTGATCCTTCTTGAAAGGTTCTGATAGTGAGTGAAAAGCTCTTCTCCCCATTTACTGGCACTTTCATCAAAGCTCATGATCTTTCTGTGATCATACATTCCTTCTTTGTTGAAGAAACAGAGATATGTAAATCTTTCAGTTACCGTTATTGTGGTAAGTTTAATGGAATCGTCACAAACGTACAGGTCAGTACTTCCTGATCCTGTTAGAAGCTCTAATTCTTTTGAACAGTCTGTTCTCATACGATTGAATACCGACTCTGTAAATATAAGTGTAAAATCGATCTCTTTTGAAAGGAGGTCTATGAACAATCTGGGATAAAGGGGATGGAAGTAGGAGATGAACATTTTCACATTCTTTGAACGTATTATGTTCTCGGTAAATTCTATTGGCAGGTCGAACATGTGATTAAGATCAGGTTCTATCAACATACATTGCCCGAGTTCCCCTATGCGGTATGAAAGGGATTCGGGGATGGATGTAAGGTCACGGGTTGCCCAGTATTCCATGTTCTCTTCAATAACGCCAAGTGTCTTTAAAAGTGGGGACATGTTCTTTACTATAATGCGACCGACATCGGATAGCTCATAATCATCAAGTTCGTTCTGTACTATCATGTCCTGTTCTTTGAGTATCTTGATCTGTGGCATCATGGCCTTTGAAGTGACATTAAGTGATGTCTTGATCTGGTCGATGTTCCTTGGACCTTCAACCAATAATAATAAAAGGTTCTTTCTTTTTTCAGAAAGCCATATAGTATCACTAAGCGATGATCTCATCTGTTATCTTCTATAAAATCCTGTATCAATAGTAATGACTCTTTCGGTTGTCTATAATAGATAGGGCTTTAAGGAATTGCATTTTTCAAAATCCTACAACTATTAACTGTATTTTGTCAGCTTATATACCAAAGCCTTTAGAAATTCTTATGCCTCTGGAATTTCTCAAGTCTTAGGAATATCCGATACCACTAGCGATTTCTCATGCCATCCGCAATTTCCGATGTCAGTAGGACTTACACGCCAAATTATGCTATATAAGATACTGTTTTTTCATTCTATGGTGGTGTGGAGTAATATCCTGCTGCCACGTCAATGTGGTTTTTTCCACATGGATGTAAAGGAGGTTGTAACACGGCAAACGAAGAATTATTTAAAACACTATCCGATGCGGTAGTAAGTTGCAAGAAAGATGATGTAATCGCTGCAGTAGGTAAAGCAAAAGGTAAGGCTCCAGCAGTAGAACTTATCGACAACGGTCTCGCAGCAGGTATGAACGAAGTTGGTGTACTCTTCGAGAGAGGAAAACTTTTCCTTCCACACGTTATGATGGCAGCAGATGCAATGTCCGCGGGTGTTGAATTACTTCAGGACGAGCTTGGTTCAAGCGGAGGCGCATCTTCTAAGCTCGGTGTTATCGTAAACGGTACCGTCGAGGGTGACGTTCACGACATTGGTAAGGCAATCGTATCAACAATGCTTCAGGCAGCAGGTTTTGAGGTCCACGATATTGGCAGGGATGTTCCTGTACAGAACTTCATTGACAAGATCAAGGAAACCAACGCAGACATGGTCGGTCTTTCCGCACTTATGACAACAACCCTTCAGGGCCAGAAAGAAGTCATTGAGCTACTCAAAGAGAACGGACTCAGGGACAAGGTAAAGGTCATGGTCGGTGGCGCACCAGCAACTGATGCATGGGCAAAGAAATGTGGTGCAGACTGCTATGCAGAAAATGCAAGTGAAGCTGTAGCAAAAGCAAAAGAATTACTTCTCTGATCGATCGAGGTGTATAATATGGCAACAGAATATTTCTTAAGAATGGGTGACGGTCAGAAGATCTTCATGACAAAGGAAGACATCAGAGCTGACATCGAAGCAGGTAGTGCAGATGCAGCAGACCTTGGTGACATCCCAGCACTTTCCGAAAATGAAATGGAACACATGCTTGACATCATCACTTCACCTGGCAGGATTGTCGGCGTGGAGCCAGGCATGGAAGTTCCTGTAACTCACGATATCGGTGCTATCAGGATTGATGGTGACCAGGGTAACAGTGGTGTAGGTATTCCTTCAAGCAGACTTGTTGGTTCAATGATCCACGAGCGTGCTTTTGGTGCGGATACAATGGAACTCGGTCACATCGACTACAGTTACAAGCCTGTAAAGCCTGTCATCTCTCAGGAATGCCAGACAATGGAGTCCTGCCAGCAGAACATGATCATTCCTATGCTCTATGGCGCAATGCCAAACATGGGTCTTTACTACACTCCTGATGGTCCATTCGAGAATCCTGGCGATCTTATGAAAGCATTCAAGATCTCCGAAGCACAGGATTCTATTTCCCATGCTGCAGAGCACGGTATCCGCGACATGACCTGGATCATGCAAAAACTCCAGAATGTTGGTTGTGACGGTGTCAACTTCGATACCATCGGTGCAGCCGGTGACGGTGACATGTATGCATCCCTTCATTCTATCGAAGCATTGAGGAAAGAATTCCCGGGAATCTACATTGAAGCAGGTATGGCAGGAGAACTTGTTCTCGGTATGCACGGAGAGCTTGAGTACGATGGTACAGTACTTGCAGGTCTGTGGCCACATCAGCAGGCACCACTTGTAGCAAAGGCAGGAGCAAACATATTCGGTCCTGTATGTAATACCAATACCAGCAGGACATCCGCATGGAACCTTGGTCGTTCAGTAACATTCACAAAGGCAGCTGTTGAGGCATCAACAATTCCATGTCACGCAGATATGGGTATGGGTGTAGGTGGTATCCCAATGCTTGAGACCCCGCCAATAGATGCAGTAACAAGGGCAAGCAAAGCAATGGTCGAGATCGCTGGTGTCGATGGTATATAGATCGGTGTTGGTGACCCAATGGGTATGCCAATCTCACACATCATGGCTTCCGGTATGACCGGTATCAGGGCAGCTGGTGACCTTGTTGCAAGGATGCAGTTTGACAAGAACATGAGAATCGGTGAAGCAAAGGACTTCGTAGCAAAGAAACTCGGTGTTTCAAATGCAGATCTCTCCGACGAGTATGTCATGAGGGAACTCAGGGAAGAGCTCGACATTGGTGTAATCACATCAGTTCCTGGCTGCGCAAAGGGTATTGCAGCTAAGATGAACATCGAGAAGCTTCTCGGTATAGACATCAACTGCTGTGATAAGTTCAGGGAAATTACGGGTTAAATCCCTTCTGCATATACTGATATGAAGGTCCTGGCATTTGTCAGGTCCTTTTCAGTTTTTTGATCTGACAGGAAGTATTTATTAGAAAAGGAGTGTGATGTAATATGTCTGAGGAAAAGAAATCGGGTGTAGACTGGAAGCACGCAGAACAGTGTGCAAAGGTCGTCTGTGAAGCCGGTGAGCTTGAACGATCGATCGATTGGAAACAGGGGTTGGCTATTGCTATTGGTGTACCTTTATTGATCTTACCTTCGATTGGCTATTTTGCCAGCTATTTATGGTCATTTGCTATTATTGTATGGGGTCTCTCTGTATTCCAGGGATTTATGCAGAACCTCGCTTATGGTGAACTCGCAACTACATTCCCTAATGCATCCGGTCTGCCTGGATTTGCACAGAATGTTTTCAAGTCACCTAATCATGAAGGAAAGTACGACAAGGGTAAATTGATCGGTGGATTCAGTGCATGGAGTTACTGGTTCGCATGGAACCCTGTACTTGCTATCTTCGCAATTCTTATTGGTTTTTATCTTCACAGTTTGTTCCCTTCACTTGCAGCAACTTTCAGCCAGTACCAGCTTTCAATGATAGCAGGTGTTGTGATATTTGGTGGTCTTATTCTTGTGAACTACCGTGGACTTTCAAGTGGTGCTACAGTAGGTTATATCCTCGCAGCTTTCTCACTTATCCCAATGGCAATTATTACACTGGCACCTTATGCAACCGGTGACTTTGCAATGTCTAATATCACCAGTACCTGGTTGCCAACTGATTGGGCATGGGATTTCCATCATATATTGATCCTGCTTGGTATCTTTGCAATGGCTCAGTGGAGTGCTTGCGCATGGGAAACTGCAGCTATCTATGGTCCGGAATATAAGAACCCTGGATCCGATGTACCAAAGGCATTGTTCTCATGTGGTGCTATCTGTCTGGTAGCTTTCATTCTTGTACAGATGACCATTACTGGTGTACTGGGCATCGATGGTATTGCAGCTGCACCAATTGACCCAATGCTTCCGCTTGCACAGATAGCACTCGGTGACTTCGGTTCAACGATCGCTATTATCATGCTCATTGCAGCAATGGTATTGATCATCCAGACTGCATACCTTGGTGCTTCAAGGGCAATGCACTCAATGGCAACTGAAGGAAATCTTCCTAAAGTATTTGCAAAGACAAACCCTCATGGAACTCCGATCCTTGCAATGGTCGTTATCGGTATCTTCAACCTTGTCCTGATCTCAATGGGCACTCCATCAGCTATCCTCGCTGCATCAGCAATCGGATATGTTTGTGCTAACGGTATCAGCCTTTTCGCATACGTAAAGGCAAAGAGAGACCCACATCTTGCTGGTCTTGACAGGCCATTCAAGGCACCAACCGGATGGAAGAACGTTTCATTGATGTTTGGTCTTTTCAACCTTCCACTCTGTCTGGTCGGTGTGATCTACCTTAACAGTGTTGAAGGCAGCTGGTTCTCAACAATTGTCGGTATTTGTGTACTTGCTCTGTATGTCCCAATGTGGTTCTACTCACAGCATGAGGCACATACTGACAAGATGGCTGCTATAAACGTGGGTATGATACCAGAACTTTCAAGGAAAAAGTGATGGTATAAACAGCTCCTTTATTTGTCCAAAGATCCCGGATCTTTCCGGGAACTTTTCTTTTTTATTCAGCTGATGAATTTTGGTTATCTAATAAGTGTTGTGTAAATTATGGGTGGTTCTATGGTTATGGTCGAAGAGGTATCTGATGTTTCATATGAGGATCTTGAAGTGGTCTTTGTTTGGAATTCTGAGTATGGGTGGCCTATTGAGTTTGTTTCTGATAATGTTGCCATGTTTGGTTATGATGCAGATGATTTCATGTCCAAAGGGTTGAATTATGAAGATATTATTCACCCTGCTGATCTGGAAATGGTTAGGAAGGCATTGTCCGTTTATTCCGATGGTCCTGTTGATCCTGATGGGGTATTTGTACAGGAGTATCGTATTTTTACATCTAATGGTGATGTCAGATGGGTTCGCGAAAAGATGCTGATCGTTTATGATGAGCGCGGGTTGATGGAACGTCTGGAATGTAGTATCGTTGATATTAGCGATGAAAAGAAGATAACTGATTTCATGTTCATTCAAAGGGAAATGGGGACTGATCAGAATTGGTCTGGCAATCTTGAGGAGTCAATGGGTGCTCTTCTTAAATTGACAACACAGTTAGATGCTATTAATGCCGGTGCTCTCTATATGCTGGATGATGTCACTGGCGGACTTGTCCTCGTAAGACATAAAGGTCTCTCGGATGGTTTTTTGAGTTGTATCTCCTATTTCGATCATAATTCTATTCAGTTCAATTTTGCGGAGAAAGGTTTTCCTATATACAAGCATTATTCGGAGATCTACCCTTTTATTTCAGGTTCGTGCCTTAATGATGAGGGTCTTCAGGGTACTGCGATAATTCCTATCCATCACGAGGGGCATTTTATGGGAATGCTTTTTGCAGCATCATCTTCTGAGTGCATTATTCCTGAGAATGACCGTGATTCTCTTGATGTGATCAAGTCGCTTACGGGTCTTATGATAAATAATGTGAATATGTCTGTAAAGGTGGATGGAATTCGGTTTGACCTTACTTGATATTCTTTGTTATTGTGGTTACATATGTATGATCCTGGGCTGGAATATTTGTTTGGGGACTGTATTATGAAAGATGCGCAGATCGTAGTAGTTGAGGATGAACTTATCGTCGGTATGATGATAAAGTTGAAGCTGGCGAAAATGGGGTACTGTGTGTCAGGCCTGGCTTCAAGAGGGGTTGATGCTATCGCAATGGTCGAGAATGTCCGACCTGATCTGGTGCTCATGGATATACGTTTAAAAGGCGGTATCAATGGGGTGGAGACCGCGATGAAGATACGGGAAATGTCAAATACTCCTATCGTTTTCATTACTGCCGATTCTTCCCGTGAAACGAGGGAGATGGCAGAACTTGCCAATCCTCAGGGCTTTTTGCTCAAACCATTTATGGACGAAGAGCTTGGGTCTATTGTTGATTCTGTGTTATCTAATTCTGTGGAGACGGCAATGGTGGTAACTGTGAATGTCTGATCTGGCATAAGTTATCTTAGTCAGCATCTTCTTCTATTTTCATTTAATGTTCTGCTTCATCTCTTTTTTGTAGTTACAACGGCGAGGGGTTGTATTTCTCATGCGAGGTTAATTATCTCTAGTTGATGTCTATATTTTTCCTACAAAGGCATTCATAAAATTTTAATGCATAAAGTTTATATGCTGCATCCCCATTTAGGAAAATCACATTATCACTTAAAAACGAATCGAATTTGATGTATATACAATAATAGTTACTCTCGTAGCTTAAATTGAATGCTCAACTTCATATGGAGCGTGAAAAAATGGTAGAAATGGAAGATGTTATCATTGGTGCTTTCGCCTTTGCAGGAATTGCTACATTGATCCTTTATATGCTCACAAACCCTGGTGGATCTATTCCTTTCAATCTTCAGGAAGTTGCCGTGGGCTCTGTCGCGGTGTTCGTATTCAGTAAGGTCGCTTTCTTGTCAAGCTTCTAAGGTTCATTTTTTCCCTTTTATTACATTTTTAGGGGATATATTTAGGATCGCTTGTCACATTTATTTTTGTTTTCTTGGATATCTTCATCTAATATCTTTAATGTTAATCCTTGAAAGTATTTTTGAGCTTAAGGGGGTATGGTGTGGGTCGAAATTGTTGTGATGTCTGTAAGGTCTCTGGGGAATGTTCAAAACTTGGATTGAATCAGACGGTTGATGATCTTGGAGAAAAGAAGAGATTAGCTGCCTGTTTATATGCTTGTGAGCTTGAGTATTGGAAGATCGTTGGTGATGAGTGAGCCAAGGTTGGGTATAAGTTGCCGCTATGCCTATATTGAAATGCCTCCATCTCTTACCAAAAGTTAAATTCCTGTGCTTCGGTTTGTGAATGTGGATATTTCGGGAATATCCTTGAAATTTATAATATTTCTTAAGAGTAATAAATAGGATTGAATAATATGAATGAAAATGAAAATACTTTAAATAATGGTGAAATGCACGAGTCTGATGCCCCTGGGGCGAATGGGTCCTGCAGTAGTGGAAGCTGTTGTAGCTCTGGTAGTTGCTGTAGTTTTAAAATGTGGGTACTGATCGGTATCGCACTGGGACTCTTGTGGTATTTCGCAAATTGATGCAAAGAGTGAATACCTCTTTGCTTTTTTAATTGAATTTGGCATCCCTAACAAAATCCAATAAGGGTATCTGGGCTGCATTATTATAAATTACCATTAAGTATTTGTAATCGGTCCTTACATCGAAGATTCTCTATTTCTCTGCAGCGAAGGTAATCAATGTTCTATAAATTGTAAAGAGAACATTCTATTCTGTATGAGCTGGAAAATTGAAGAAACTCATGCTCAGTGAACAAGCTCTTTTTGCATTTATTTCACTTACTCATTCTCATACTTCATATTATTATATTTTGATTCAGTTAATTATTTGTATTAATAATTTGGCATTGTTAACTAAACATAGCTAACTCTTTATTTCTGTACTTCATCAAAAGAAGAACAGAGTACTTCAGCATTTCAAGACTCTTAGTATAACACTTTGACTTTCTTCTCAATCTTGCCAGAAAGTGCCTAATTATGCTGTTATATCCTTCA
>NZ_JAGSOI010000074.1 GCF_023684405.1 Methanococcoides seepicolus
ATGAAATATAGTCTTTTCAGGAGTGTTGCATTCTTCTCTAATTTTATCTGCTTGTCTAACTCTTCAACGGTCATATGCCGTTCAATAAAGATCCCCTCAGGTCTAACCATGGAACAGTCTATATAACGAATTAGTCTAATAATTTGGGGTTTTAACTATAATTGTCTATGATAGCTATCCGATGATCAGAACGGCTTAATTCCACTCACTTCAATGCTAATGACCGATTCAGCGATCTCTTTTGCTTCTTCCATGGAAATGTCCAGATCCTTTAGTATTGCAGTTACCTCATCAGGAGATACCATTGCAATAATCAGTTCAAAAGGATAGTTCGTCTCTTCTATTATCTCAATATCCTCAAACCCTGAATCCTTTATCGTATCCAGGTAATCTTTTTTCAGTATCGCGCCTGAAATACAGCCAATATAAGCCCCTGCTGATTCTTTTATCTTGTCAGGGATGTTTTCTAACAGGACCATATCCGATATGATGAAACGGCCACCGTTCTTAAGGATCCTGAATATCTCCCTGAATACTTTATCTTTTGAAGGGACAAGGTTGATGACACAGTTTGGGATCACAACATCAATGGAAGCATCAGCAATAGGTATCTCTTCGATGTCTCCCAGCTTGAATTCCACATTCGTATAGCCACCATTTGAGGCGTTCTCTCTGGCTTTCTTTATCATCTCCGGTGTCATATCCACACCTATGACCTTTCCTTCCTTTCCCACCCTAGATGCTGCAAGGAAACAATCAAAGCCTGCTCCCGAACCCAGGTCAAGAACAGTCTCACCCAATTTCAAAGATGCTAATGCAGTGGGATTCCCACAGCCAAGACCGAGGTTTGCCCCTTCCGGGATCTCATCAAGTTCTTTCTCAGAATAGCCGATATTCTTGCTTATTTTCTCTGCCACTCCACTCAAACTGCAGCATGGACTTTTCGTTGAACAGCAGGAAGATTCGGTTCTTGCTACTTCGGAATAACCTTGTTTTACCATCTTCTTTATTTCGTTTGGATCCATAATCAACCCTCGGTTCCATTTGTATGATCGCCATTCTTCCTGAATTCATTATGATAGAGGTTCCTGAACTGTTCGGTCAATCCTTTCCGGTAGAGGATGTTATACACGCAGAACGGTATCATCTGTCCGTTAGGAAGGATCTCTGTTATGCAGCATTTCTTTGCTCTTTCCAGATCTAAATTAAATTCGTCCATGAATGCATGAACTGAGATAAGGGTGACATTATCGATTATTTTGCCTGTATCTGAAACCATGCCCTGGAACAATGTACAATCACACTTTTGTTCACCATCGCCACAACACTTGTTTGTTTTGGACATGACCATATTGAGAGCATTGATAGATCTTTCGATCTTGGAAGTGACCTTTAGGTCTGCAATCGTGCGGTCAACAAGATAATCCCTGCAGGCACTGGAATTCAGGAATTTAGTTAGAGAAATGTTCTTTCCCTTGTGATTGTAAACATAGGAGCAAACTGAACAGGTTGGATGAGGGCAGGGAATGCTAATGAAGTTTTTTTTGTTCAATAGACCTCCTGTCTGGTTCTCGATCTCATGTAACACTTCAGGAATTGTAAGGGCTGTTTCTGTCTTCTTTTCCAGTTCATACCTTCCTGTCAGTGTAGCTGGCTGGAAATTGACCATTTTTATGTTTGTTTTCCCCAGCGCATAATCTATGATAGGGCCAATCTCGTGCTCATTTACCCCTTTGACAATGGTAGCTACCAGAGCAACAGTTAACCCCAGTTCTTCACAGTTCTCAAGCGCCTTCAATTTTATATCGATAAGTGGCCTTCCTCTAAGGGTTGTATAGGTATTGTCATCGAACCCGTCGAATTGAAAATATATTACTGGCTTACCGACTCCAGATACATCATTTTGCACGGTAGATTCTACCTGTTTTGCAAAATCCATGTCAGCAAGTTTTAGGCCGTTGGTGTTCAGGACCGGATAAAGGATATTTTTTTGGCCCATATATTCCAGAATCCCAAGGATGTCCGGATGTAATGTCGGCTCACCTCCACTTATCTGGAGTACCTCGGGTTTCTTCTCATGCTCAACGTAAAGGTCTATCATCTCCTTTACCTTTTCAAAAGGCAGTGTAAAAAGTCCTTTTGAATCTGCAAAACAAACCGGACAATTCAGATTACACATATCAGTTATCTCTATGATCCCTACACATGTGTGTTGTTGATGATCCTCACACAATCCACAATCATGAGGACAGCCCTTGGAAACAGGAGTTGGGTGCAAGGGTTTTGAACCGTGTTTGTTGTGCTTTATCACATCCAGATAATCATTGGCATCCGAATATACAGGAACTTCGAAAGAACCATGGTCCACACAATGCTTACGCAAGAAGACTATGTTCTCACGCAGTATTATCTGGCAATCTATAACTTCAAGACATTCAGGACACACGCTTTTTGATGTTCCTGCAATAAGTTCACCACTCAATAAGTCTTTTTGAGGCGATCTATTTACATCTGGAATCGTTTCAGGATCTTTTGTAATTGTAAATTCCCCCTCTTAACAGCAAATATTGCCTTTCCCCCTCAATATTACTATACTCTATTTTTTTCTTTAAAGTATATATAAGGTTAGACTTAATCCTGGAAACTGAAGAAAAGTCCTGAATGAATTCCCAGATGTTGCATGGTTATTGTTAATTGTGAATTCTTCTATAAACCGATGATAAAGCTATCAAGTTCGTTGAAGTTAAAGATGAAAATCTCTAAATTTGTTGGTATAAATATCCATAATACCTCAATCGAGGCATGAAAACAGGCCCGTAGCACAAATTCACTTCTATCTATAAGTGAATCTTGTTATTAGAATTAGTCACGAGCTCAGGGGGGCTGCTGGCCCTTGTGTTTCATTCACTCATATTATTATTCTTTGTCTATTGCTCCATTGATTATTTTATCTGCAACTTCCCATATCTTCATTTTCTTGCTGAATGCGTAGTTCCTAAGATATGCATGGGTTGTTTTGTTCATCAAAATTTGTGAATAATTTTGTTCGTCATATATTTTTGAAAACCTTCACAATTAGCTATCAATCGTGAGGACTTTCTATAATATATGATAAAGTTAAAAGAAGAACGGGGGGTAGGTTTCTCATCAGTTTAATATTTAGTAATGTGTCACTAAAAAAACACAACTACTTAAAAAATCACTGAAATTAAAGCTACATATACATGAATCATTATTTTTCATTGCATAATTATAGATCGAATCTGACTTTTAGGTCATATTCAATAGGTATCTATGGGCTAAATGATCGGTTCTACTAAATAAATGGATCAAAATATCTTTGTTTCTCATTACCGAGAGTCAGAATTTGGGATTGTAAAAGTAAAGGTACTGCCCACTCCCTCCTCACTTTCAACACGGATATTTCCACCATGCATTTCAACATATTGCTTGACAATTGCAAGGCCAAGGCCAGTGCCCCCATAACTTCTGGCAGTTGAAGAATCCGCCTGTTTGAAGGTCTCAAATATTTCTTCGTGTTTATTTTTGGGAATGCCAATACCGTTATCGGATACAGAGATCTCCAGCATATTATCACAATCAATAGAATTTATCTATATACAACCATTTTCAGGTGTGAACTTCAAGGAATTGCTTAATAGATTATACAATATTTGTTTCATCTTTAATCTATCAGCATACACTTCGATACTTTTAGAACGAGTTTGATTACAAATTTGAATGTTTTTTTCATCTGCCAACTGTTTTATAATACCTTCCACTTCAAAAAAGAAAATAGGCAAATTGAATCTTTCATATTCAAGTTCCATTTCCCCGCTTTCGATCTTTGAGATATCAAGAATATCATTGATCAGTTCCAGTAAGTGTTCCCCGCTGGTCATGATATTGTATGAGTAATTAGTTTCCTTTTCGTCCAGGTTACCGGAAGGATTGCTATTTAGTAACTGTGAGAAGCCGATGATGGAATTAAGAGGCGTACGTAGCTCATGGCTCATGTTTGCAAGGAATTCAGATTTAGCACGGTTAGCTTCTTCAGCTTTATTTTTAGCTTCAATTATCTCCATTTCAAACTTTTGGTGTTCACTTACATCCCTTGAAATTCCAAACAATGCTTTTTTGCCTTCCCATTTACCGACAGTGAATTTAGTCTCAGCAGGTATGCATGTTCCATCTTTAGAAAGAAGGGGAATTGAACAAAAATCTATTTTACCTTCAAGCATTTCGTTGTGAATTGATATAATCTCATCCATTCTTTCTTTGGGATGGACATCAATAGCTTTCATTGATGTAAATTCGTCTTCATTGTATCCCAGCTTTAACCTGGCTGATTCATTTGTTGATATAATGTTCCCAGATTCATCAAGCACAAATAAAAGGTCATTCATTGAATTAAACAGGCATTCAAGATCGGTCTTCTGCCTGCTCAGGATATCCTGTATTTTTGCTCTTGTGATATACTCACCTGTAAAAGATGCAATACTTTCAAGACCGTTCCTTGTTTGTTCAGGAAGTTCATTGTAAGTATGAGATGAAAGATTCATACTTGCAATGGGATTGCCTTCGAAATAGATTGGAATTGCAGTCATTGATCTCAATCCTTCAGACAAAAATACTTCTGATAGAATATCATTAGTGACATCTGATAAAATATCATAATATTTTTTGTATACCAGTCTGCCATCTCTTACAAGTTTTGCATTGAATGAATCGTTATCGTAATGTCTGCATTGTTCAATGAATTTTTGTGAAAGTCCATTATGTACGATCAGATCCAAGTTTCCGTTATCATCCACCAGATAAATTCCACCTGAATCAATAGCTTCGATTTTTACCAGATCTTCCATCAGAGAATTTAGTGTGCTTATAATGCCAGAACATGTCCCCATATTAATTGAAAGAGTATGTTGAGTGGACTGAATTTCTTCTGCGAGTTTTCGATATGTAATATTGTCCAAGACGATCATCCTTCCATTAATGTTACCACGTTTACTATAAAGGGGTGAGACATTAACAGCAAACCAGAAAGTTGCATCTGCAAGGCTTTTCTTCAGTTCGATCTTGTTCATTTCTTTGTTGTTATATTCAATGTCCAGAAGTTCAGACCAGTATCCAAGCACTTCTGAAGCAGGTTTGCCTATGTCTTTTGCAGACAGAGCAAGATACTTTTCTGCAAATTGGTTAATATCGACAATTCTCTCCTTTCCATCAAGAACTATGACACCGGAAGGTATATTCTCGAAAAGTAAACTGCGGGCAAGGGGAGTTATATCGAGCAATCTATAACGAAATAATCCGATGTATATCAGCATTGCACTTAGTATAAAAGCAAAAGGAACAGGGTCGATGGCCTTAGGAAAAAAACCTGCCAGATAAAGCAGATACACTGAAAACGGGATTAAAGAGCAGATAATCAGAATTACCAGATGCATGCCAAAAAAAGACTTGTTATATAACCACATCTTAAAGAAAAGAGCAATACTAAACATTATTAATATGATTGAATAGAACTGATTGAACCAATAATATATACCTGGTTCAAAGTATAAGCCAAAAAAAGGGCCAACAGTATTGATGTAAGCAACCTCGTGGAACAAGTGATGCTTTTCGCTGGTGAACACTAAAACCAGCGTGATTACCGGAACGACAAAGATAGCAGCGATCCTTGCAGGTTTAATCCATTGTTTTTCTCTTGTATAGCTAATGGAGAACAGAAATAATAAAACTGGGATCATTACGATACCAACGTACTGAAGCTTATAGAATATTAACGAAGTTTCCAATGTTGTCGAAGATATTTCCAATGCATAGAATATCGAATAGATTGCAAGAGAAAATAATAACATCGAAAAATAGGTGATATATTCTGAACTCTTAAACTGCCGGATGTGTAATGCCATTGCTATAAGTAAAAGGCTAGAAATTATTAAGAAACCCGAATATAAATTATAATGGATCGTGACAACACCTTCATTCAGTAAACTATTTTTGGACTAAAATAACCTTATACTTCAAATATGTTATTATATATATATTGAAATAATACTCTTATATTCTAAAACGAGATTATCAAATTAGCTCACAAATGCACCCATTCTAATTTGATTACATCAATCTCATACATAATTTACAAATGAATTCGTTTCTTTAGCTCCATTTTGCAAATTTATGGTCACAAGTAACTGATACAGCTTCCATCAAAAACTGTGCAAATATATTCCCTGGGCTGGGGGCATTTTCTACCATATAAGTGCAATGCATAAGCTACGCTCAGAGTGATGTCAGTAGTCTTGAAAAAAGAGTTATATTTTTAAAGGGAATAGCTAATTTGATGGTCTCGTAATTATTAAAAATGAAGATACCACAATTTGTGAGCGTAAAAAGGAAAGTTAGCATCACTTAAATCAGAATATATTATTAATATATAATTGAGAAACAGAAAGAGCATGTTTCTTCACTAAATAGTAAAAGAGGGAGTGAACGCCTTTTCACAACCACATCCTCTCAAAGAACCGTATTAGATGAAGGACTCAGACGAACTCCATGTAATACATCCGGGAGGTCATATGCTGATAACCATGTCGGGAGTTATCAAATATGGCAACCCCGAAGAAATGTTCCTCACTTGTATTGAACTGAATATCATCCTCATTGGCATTGATGAGGTCCCTTCCCAGCTCAGCTGTCCATATCCCATCTTTCCAGACAGCTCCAAATTGAATGTCAGCACGGCTACTGTCTGGAGTCCTGAGGGCCCGTTCTGGAACTATGGCATCCAAAACCTCATAGTTAGGCCAGTAAATGAAAGCATCTTCATCGCTAACACCTGTTTCTCCATCTCCGATGGTCTCACCTGCATCGATCTCTGCTTGAGTTAGGACCATGGCATCAGCAAAATCGAGAGGGTCCTTTTCCATGTATTTTGGGCGTGACTTGTCTGCAATACGGTTATGTGAATATGCACTGGTTCCTTCATCACCATAGCGGCCACCATCTTCTCCATTGATGGTATCGTTTGCCCAAACATCAACGTACTTGTCATCAGCATACCCGATCATAGAGATAGTTCCAGCAACAACCTCATGGGAATCTGGATCAACGATAAGGTCTGAGCTTGTTGTCGATGTCAGCCCTGTTCCTCTTCCTGCCTTACTATGCCACATATCAGCTCTTCCGTCCTTTAACCATGAATCATCAATGATGCCATGGGTGCTGACATGAGGATCGGTGTCCGTTGGATAATACATATGACATTTAGCCATACATCCCCCGGTATCAAAAGGTTCGCCCTCTATCTCTCCGATAGGCCAGAAGAAAGATATGCGGTCCTCGGATTGTTCTGGATTCAGTTTCATCCATTTTCCATCAATGAATGACCAGGAATCTCCACGGGTGAAACTCGCTGTTGGATC
Source organism: Methanococcoides seepicolus (assembly GCF_023684405.1). Lineage (GTDB taxonomy): Archaea > Halobacteriota > Methanosarcinia > Methanosarcinales > Methanosarcinaceae > Methanococcoides > Methanococcoides seepicolus. The sequence goes on from NZ_JAGSOI010000074.1 coordinate 7,431, forward strand.
TGGCCAGGTCGCCAAAACGGTAAGACGAGTGTCATTATGAAGAGCTTTTAGTGTAACTGTTGTGTCGCTGTCATAGGCATGGCATCCAGCACAGTCGGTAATACTTGCGGGGTCTTGTGTATCGTATGTCTCACCGAGCGGTACGTTCAGTTCCGGGGCATCAGCCCATAAATCATCCACTTCACCATCCACCACTGGCACATTAGTGACCTCGATAACATTCAGTTTACTTTGATCGAATAGCTGCTCTGGTCCGCCCTCCCCTTCGTCCTCAACACAGCCGGATGTTAGTATAATGAGCACCGACAGTATCGCCATTAGTGCTTTACTTGCATTTCTTGATATCATTATCTTTTCCCCCCACTCTGTTGGTATCGATGTCTTATTCCCACAGACATTTAGTTACTCAATATTTAATTGTGGACTAATATCTTCTGTAATAAATAATTTATATTTGCCATTCAAAAATATATGAGTATCTCAGTTTAAACTTTGTGCTTTGATCATTTGGTTTTTTCCTTTATTTTGATCTCTGAAATCAATGGATCTGTTAAAGAGCACAATGAATATTCTGATGATATATCTAATTCGAATTTGATTATAATGAGTTGAAAAACAGATAGATAAGTAGACCTCCAATTGTCCCTTTATCTGTAGATCACATCATTTTACATCAGATCGCACCCGGTCTTTAAGTTCCTGCCTTTTTGCAGCGTTCCATCCACTAACATTTGATATATATCCGGTTACCCTTGAGAGTTGGTGGACATTGTGATTCATACAATCCGGGCACATTGGTTGGTCGCATATGGGACACTGTGCAATGTTGGCAACGGTCTCATGAGCGCATTTCTTCCCATTAAGTGCTACCCATGCGTGAACAGGGCATGGATTATCTTCATTTGTTTTCATAGGTTGTCCATCATTGAACTCATTACACCATTCTTTGCACCTGTTAATGAATTCATTCTTTGGGAGTGCAAAAAGCTCTTCTGTTGACATTGTTTGTAAATTTGACATGTTTCATTTCTCCTGTGTTATGATATATTCTTGAAAGTTAGTTTATTGATTGATAACGGTTTTTGACCCCATAATTGAATATCAATAAAGCTAAACTGGTAACAGAGTTGATAATATATGCCGGAAATTTTCATCAGATTCTCAACCAAATGTTCAGGAGTCTGATGGTCCCTGTGTTTCTTCACTCTTTTACTGTTTTCTTCTATCGAGTCCTTCAACAAACAGCTCATTGATAAGTTCCCAGATTTCGTGCGTATTCTATAAAGCATAATTTCTAAGCTGAGAAGGAATCTTTTTTGTTATCAAGACCATAGAGTGAATTTGTGGATCATACATTTTTGTAGTTCCACCAGAATTAGTTATTCAGTGGGGTAACTTTCGACTATATAAATGAAAGTTGAAAAATAATTCTTATTATTGGTGAAAGAAAAAAGATTCAGGATAGAAATCAACATCGATCTTTCCAAAAGATTTCGGTGGTCACATTTATAGTGGATTCAGACTCAAATAAATTCCCCAGATCCCACTGGCGATCATACTCACTGAAATTGCACCCAGGAACAGGCCAAACAGTCTGGTAAGTACCAGCATTCCATTATATCCTATTTTTTTGTGTATTCTTCTGGAAAAGAGAAATGTTACCAGGGTTATTGAATAAGTTAGTACCAATGCGAGCATAATGAGCGTTTTTTGCTGAACTAATCCAGCGGTCTCTGTAAGAACTATGACTGTTGTTATGGTGGCAGGACCTGTTAGTATAGGCATTGCAATTGGGAAGATCCAGATATCGTCACGTTTAGAAGATTCATCCATCTCTTTATCAGTAATGCTTTCTCTTGAGGTCTTAGCCTGCATCATTTCAAAAGCTATCATGATAAGTAACAGACCACCAGCAACTTTCAGTGAATCAAGACTGATCCCAAGAACATCCAGGATAATGTTTCCCGTAAACATGAAAAATACGGCAATGACAAAAGCTAAAGCAACCGATTTCTTTGCAATTACATTCTTTTCATCCAGGGTCAGATTATTGGTGAGCGTTATAAATGTAATTACTGCGGTAATTGGGCTCACAATGACGAACAATGTGATAAATGAATAAATGAAATAACCCACAGGATTCATTGATCAATATAAGTGTACATTGCTTAAAAAATATACGATTGTAATATTTTCTTGAGATGATTTTGGGTGCAAAATGGTACTTCCATTCAAATTTTTGAAATTTTAAAAAGGAAATGGGAGCATTTTCTCTTCAGCTATCCACTACTGTTTTCAAGCGATCATTTCATTTTAATTTCGAATAATAGTTACAAGGAAATAAATCTCTCTTAAAATAATTAAACGTCTTGCCCATATAGTAACTTATTTTAATCTACAACCCAATATAGTGTATGGGTATGGGAGTAGTATTATATGAAGCGAGTTGGGGGAACTTGTGGGGGCAACAGTTCACTGAAAGGTGGCATTTTCTGATAAATGACTCCTATACCCATTATTAAAGTGATCTTTTACCTTTTTCATCTCTCTGGTATGTATCATAAAACCCTCTTGCATAGTATCGTCGGCTAAGTCAGAGGGATTACTCCCTCTTTCTCGCCTAAGAACTGTACGTGAGACTTTCGAACTCATACAGCTCAAGCATCTCTTAACCCGTTAGGGCAACAGTTATTTTTGGATTATTGGCATG